>JAXVQY010000122.1:0-4720 GCA_037303805.1 bacterium
AAGAAAGTACCACCAATCTTCAAAAGTCTCCTACCACGCCGGAAACATCCGCGCAACTGCCGCCCCTTGCCGCCGATATGGAAGGTCTTGCCGTATCCCTCGGCGTGCTGGCCGGGAGCGTCTCGCCCGAACAGTGGGAGTTCCTCAAGCTCTTCCGTTCCAATCTCCGCGCCGCCGCCGAACGTGTGGCCGCCCTCGAAAACAGTCTGGAGATACCCCATGAGCAAGCCTGAACGCCTGAACCAGCTCACCCGCTGCATCCGCATTGTGACGAAACTCGCCCCGGAAATCATCTCCGGCCTGTCCGTCACGGAGCTTGCAGAGAAAACTGGCCTGGCCGCTGCCGTCGTCTGCCGTGACCTGGAAGCGCTCAGGAAAATAGGCTGGGCGCAGAAGCTGGATACCGGTCGCTGGTCCCTGACCACGAAGCCCATCGCCCTTGCCGCAGCCTGTGATCTTGCATTGAAGACGGCCCGTGAACGGCAGGACGATTTCAAGCGCAATGTTTCCGCCGGGGCTTTCCGGCTGTTGGAGAAATAATATGTTGAACCGCGCAAAAGCACGTCCTGCGGACAACTTGGACTCCGTGGAAGAAGAATTTCGTAGGCTTACCCTCGCATCTTTGCAAGTCGGCAACCGCTTTGCCGATTTTCATGCAAGGGCGGAGTGTGTTTTCGACCGAATCCGTTCTCTCGGTAACAGGGACGAACTTGAATATCTGTGCCGTGAGCTCCGAAACTATGCCACACATTTCAACCGGCTCCAGCAGTGGACGGAAGACCTTGAAAAGATGCTGAACGGAGCCGCGTCCAGTCGGATAAAGGAGTAACGCCATGTCTGATACCAATTCCAAAGTCAGCTTCGCCGCCCTTGATACGGAACTTTCCGCCCTGCGTACCGATACCGTATCCATCTCTGAAGCTGATTTCACCGAGTCCATGCGCATGGCGGAAGAGATCGGCAAGGTCAAAATGGCTCAGGCCATGGCCTCCGGCCTCAATCTTTCCATTATCCGCTGGTTCGCTGCCATGAAGGAAAGCGGCACCTACAAAAACAAAACGCTGGTAAGCCCGGACGGTAAAACCTTCAGACCCGCGACGTTTGAAGAGCTTTGCGAAGGGATGGGGTTTTCTCGACGCAATGTTGATGAAAATCTTCAAAACTTCGCAGTACTCGGCGAACGCTGCCTTGTCGAAGCGCGAGAACTCGGCCTGAAGGTCCGGGACATGCGCAAGGTAAGAAAAGCCCTGAAGGACGCGCCGGAAGAGGCGAAGCATGAAGTCTTCGCGGCGTTGAAGAACGCGAAGGACTCCTCGGAGGATTTGAAAACCGCTCTGGACGTGGTCTGCGCCCAGCTCACCGAATCCAGGAAGGAAAACAAGAAGCTCGTGGAACAGGCCGAAAAAATGAAGAAGGCGGAAGAAGACCTACGCAAGGACTACGACGCCCGCGGCAAGGTGCTGGACGCCAAGTCGGCGCAGTACGACGAGCTGAACGAAAAGTACATCCGCGCCACGAGTCCCCATCCTTCCGACGTGGAACTCACGAAGCAGGAAAAGAACCTGAACGCCCGCAAGATGCTCGACGAAAGGCGCGGAGCCGTCTTCCTGGCGGTGACGAATCTCGCGTCGTTCGGGAGCGCCACGCTGGTGGACTCGGATATCGATGAGGAAACAGCGGCATACGTCCATCAGGGGATTTCCGAAACCGTCAGGGAACTCGGCGATATCCTCAGAAAGGCGGGTATCGACATCGACCTCGGCGCCGAGTTCGTCGTGGACTTCGGCGAAGCCGATGATGAGGACGCAACATTGAACATATAAGGGCGGTCGGCATGTCTTCTTCTCTCACCTCGGAACAGCATCGCCTTGTGGTTGATGCGGCAAGGGCGCTGGATGCGGCTTCTTCCTGTTCGGGAGAACGCGGGGAGATCGTCCGCCGTCTGGCTTCCACGCTCGGCGTCTCGGTCAACACGGCCTACGCCTATCTTAAAAGGTATGCGGGATGGTCCAGCGGCAAAAAGCCCCGCAAGGGCAAAGGGGAAACCTGCGTTCCCCCGGAACTGTGCCGGGCCGTATCCTGGAACGTCCTGCGAGGTCGACGGGCGAACGGCAAGGAACCCATGACCATGAAGCTGGCCGTGCGTATTCTGAAGGAAAACGGAGAAGGCATAGTCGACCCCGAAACGGGGGAAATCACCATGCCCTCAGTGGAAACCATAAGCAGGGCCATGCGGAAGTACGGCTGTCACCCGGAGCAGCTCCGACGTGGAAAGCCGGTCGGCCGCGTCCGTTCCCTGTATCCGAACCATGTATGGCAGCTCGACGCTTCCGTGTGCGTTCTCTATTACATACGCGGCACAAAAAAAATCGCCATGCTGGACGAGCGCGCCTTCAATGCGAAAAAGCCCGCGAACCTCGCGAAAATCCTCAACCGCCGCGTGGTCCGCTATGTGGTGACGGATCACGCCTCCGGCGCTTTCTATGTGCGGTATGAACAGGCCGCCGGGGAAGACGCCCAGGGTGTGCTGCGCACACTTGTGGACTTCATAGCGGACCGAGGTCACAGAGACCCCGTTCACGGCCTGCCGGAGATTCTTTACATGGATCCCGGTGCCGGCAACGCTTCCTCCCTTATCATGGGCTTTTGCGAAACCATGGGAATCCGTGTCATCCATCATGCCCCCGGAGCCGCCAACGCCACGGGCGCGGTGGAACGTATGCAGAACCTTATCGAATGCCAGTTCGAGAGCAGGCTGCGTTTCATGGACGTGCCGAATCTGACCTTTCTGCAAGGCGAGGCGGATCGTTGGCGGCGGCACTTCTGCGCCACGGCGATTCTCAGGCGTACCGGAAAAAGCAGAAATGACGCTTGGCTGACCATCTCGGAAGAAAAGCTGCGCACGGTTCCCAGAGACATTCTGGAAGCCGTGGCCGCGTGGAAGGATGAAAAAAGACAGGTCGGAAGCGACTTTCTCATTTCCGTGGAAACCCATACATCCTTCGGCACGCGTCAGTACGATCTCCGGGAGCTGGCATATCACGGTCTGAACCCGAAAGACTCCGTGCGCGTACGCCTGAATCCTTTCCATGCCCCGGCCATCACCGTCATCATGCTTCTTGCCGACGGTGCGGAAAAGCTCTTCACCGTGAATCCCGTGGAAAACGACCAGTACGGACAGGATCTTTCCGCCCCCGTCTTCGGCGAGTCCTACAAGGCCATGCCGGAAACGCACACGGAAAAGGTGCTCAAACAGATGAAGATGGAAGCTTACGGCGCCGACTCCGTACAGGAGGCGGAAAAGCTGTTCAAGGCCGGAAAGAGCGGAAAGCGTTTCGACGTCATGGCCGATGTGAAGGAAGCTCCGCTCTATCTCGGAAGGAAGGGCAGGCCCGCAGCCGTCGCCGCGCCCACGGCGGAGCCCATACCCATGAGCCGCGTGGCCTTCGCCCTCATGATGAAGCGCGAGCATCCCGAAGTATGGAACGAGAAAAACGCCGCCGAGTGCATGTCCTGGCTGTCCGCGCGTTACCCGGATTCGGTTCCGGGAGCGGAGATCGACAACGTCGTTGAGAAAATCTGCGAACGCTTCACGCCCAGGAAGGCCACGGTGTCCAGTTTTTCTGCCTCTGACGAAAGGAGGGCGGCATGCAACTGACAAAACTTCTGGAAGGCTGCGCACCCACCCGCCGCAAGCTGGCTGAAGAGCTCGGCGTATCGCCGGCGGCCCTTTGTCAGATGTTGAACCACGGCACGCTTCCGAAACGACGCTGGCCTGAAATACGGGAAGGCATCCTTTTCCTTGCGGAACGGCACGGCAAAAAACGGGAAGACGTGGAAACGGCACTGACGGAACTTGAAAAGATACCGGACTCCGCCCCGGATGAAACGGCGGAACAGGAGGAAAACATGATCCTTCGTAAACAGACTCTTACCATGCAGGCCCGGCAGTTTTTCGGGCTGGCCCGCAATCCTTTCAGCGACCCGGAAAGCTCTTCGGATATCTATCTGAACCGGGAAAACCAGTACATCCGGCAGGTGCTCTATGAACAGGCCCGCTCCGGAGGCTTCATGGCTCTTATCGGGGAATCCGGTTCCGGCAAAACGACGCTGAAGGAAGAACTTATTTCCCGCGCCCAGGAAGAACAGCTGCCCATCATATTCATAGAACCGTACACCCTTGCCATGTCGGAAACCGACCGTGTCGGCAAGCCGCTTCTGGCCGCCCATATCGAAGACGCCATTCTCAGCACCGTGGCGCCGGGTGTGAGAGTGCCCAACCGTCCCGAACTCAGGCACCGCCGGATGCATGAAGTGCTGAAAGCCAGCTGTGCCGCAGGAATGAAGCACTGCCTCATCATTGAGGAAGCGCATGACCTTCACCGGCAGACGTTGAAGGCTCTCAAGCGTTTCCATGAGCTGAAGAACGGCATGACGCGCCTTCTGTCCATCATCCTTATCGGCCAGACGGAACTGGAAAAGAAGTTCAGCGTGACGGACGCCTCGAACCGCGAGGTCACCCAGCGCTGTGAGGTGTTCCACCTGTCCTCCATCAGCGATCCCGGCGAGTTTATCCGGTATCGCTTTGAACATGCCGGGGCGGACTTCAAAGCTGCTTTCGCTCCCGATGCAGTCGAAGCTCTGCGGGAAGTTCTCACCGTGTCGCGGGACAACCAGGGCAACGGCGTCTATATGGGATATCCGCTCATGATCACCAACC
>JAXVQY010000123.1:0-9670 GCA_037303805.1 bacterium
CCGCTCATATAGCCGTTCGAAAGCCTGATGGTGGAAAGCGCCGCATTGGGGCCCATGCGCCAGGCCAGGACTCGACTCGCCCGTGCAGGCCATGAAGCAGGATATTCCAGATGCATGAGACGGCGAAGTCTTTCCAGCTCTGCGCGATCTTCACGGGTACCGGCAAGACGCTGCTCAAGAATACGCATTCTGGCTTTCAGTTCGTCATTTTCCCGACGAACGTCGCGCAGATCGACATAGCTGTTCCACACGCCGGAAAGGGTATCTTCCAGACTGTTGAGCCCCCGCATGATGCCGCCGGTGAACTCCAGTCCCACCGCGGCACACAACCTGTCCCACTGCCCGGTGCGCTGGTTCCAGGTATAGATGCCGAGAAACAGCAGCAGCGTGCAGATGATGAGGAGAATGATGCGGCGTGGCAGCAAGGCGATGCGACTCCTGCGTGTTGTTCATGAGGCATACGCCGCGTCCTGCCGGAAGGAGGGAACCTCTCCGGCAGGAAAACGCGCCGTCAGATGCGGATCAGTCGATGCATACCTCACGCATGGTACGCATATTGTCGAGAGCGATACCCGTACCCATGACCACGGTGGCGAGAGGATCGTCCACACTGAAGATGGGCAGAGAGGTGTCTTCTCTCAGAAGCTGGTCAAGGCCGCGCAGAAGTGCACCGCCGCCGGTGAGAACTATGCCCCGTTCCACGACGTCGGCCGCAAGTTCGGGAGGCGTCTGTTCCAGTGCCTGACGTACGGCCTGAACAATGGCGTCGACCTGTTCGGCAATGGCCTTGCGCACTTCTTCCGAAGTAATGATGATGGTCTGAGGAATGCCGGTGACGAGATCACGTCCCTTCACCTCTATTTCCTTCTCCTCTTCCATGGGATAGGCGGAGGCGATCTGAATCTTGATCTCTTCGGCCGTCGATTCACCGATGAGCATATTGTACTTGCGCTTGACGTGACGCAGAATGGCTTCGTCCATCTTGTCGCCGCCTACGCGCACGGAGCGGGAGTACACAATGCCGGAAAGGGAAATCACGGCCACTTCCGTGGTACCGCCGCCGATGTCCACCACCATGTTGGCAGTGGGTTCCTGAATGGGAAGGTTGGCACCTATGGCCGCAGCCATGGGTTCCTCGATAAGGAACACCTCACGTGCACCGGCACTGAGGGCAGACTCCTTGACGGCACGCTTTTCCACCTGCGTTATGCCCGTGGGCACGCAGATCATGATGCGCGGACGAACAAGGCGACGCTGGTTGTGCACCTTGGAAATGAAATAGCGAAGCATGGCTTCCGTCACCTCGAAGTCGGCAATGACGCCGTCCTTCATGGGACGGATGGCACGGATGTTGCCGGGCGCGCGGCCGAGCATGCGCTTGGCTTCGGAGCCCACGGCAAGGACCTGATTGTTGCCGCGGTTGTCTTTCTTGACAGCCACCACCGACGGCTCGCGCAGGACGATGCCCTGCCCCTTGACATACACGCAGGTGTTCGCGGTACCAAGGTCTATGGCGAGGTCGTTGGAAAAAATACCGAGTATGATATCAAAAATCTTGGCCATGAGGATTTCTCGTACGGACGTACTGTGGAATGATGGAATGGGTGGTTCTAGGCACAGAAAAGGAGGACTGTCAATAGTTCTCTCCCCTCTTCTGCCCTGTCCTCCATGGACACGGTGTTCCTTTCGGAAATAGACAGCTTTCCATCGTCTTCCTGTTCTTGTCAATCCCTTTTTCCCCTGATCTGGGCTTAATTCAATCCGAGACGACATCATGAAAACAAACGGTACTTCCCGCTTCAGGGGACTCGACGGCTGGCTGCGCTCCCGATTCGGAGAAAAAGTGCAGAAAATCCCTCTTGATGCAGGTTCAACCTGTCCCAATCGTGACGGAACAACGGGAACGGAAGGATGCACATTCTGCAATGCCGACGGTTCGGGTACGGGACGAGGCCGCAGCAGCCTGCATGCACAGTGGGACTACTGGCGTGCCCGCTACGCCGCCATGCCCAGATTCCGGCATACACGACTTTTTCTCGGCTACATCCAGTCGTTCACCAATACCTACGGTCCGGCATCGCGTCTTGAGGCTCTGCTCGATGAACTGGAACTTCTGCCCGGTATCGCGGGCGCCTGCATAGGCACACGTCCCGACTGCGTGGACGAAGAAAAAATGTCGATCATGGCTGCTCGAACCTGGCCGGAATTCTGGCTGGAGCTCGGTGTTCAGAGCCGCAGCAACGCCACACTGGAACGGATCAGACGCGGTCATACGGCAGAAGACTCGGAACGCGCCGTCCGTCTTGCAGCCGAGATGGGGGTGAAAACCTGCGTTCATCTCATGGCCGGTCTGCCGGGAGAAACCGACGAAGACTTCCTGGACACCGTACGCTGGATCGCAACCCTGCCTGTACAGGGGGTAAAACTGCACAATCTCTATTTTCCGAAAGGCACTGCCGTGGAAGCAGATCGACAGGCCGGAAAACTTATCCCCCTCGAACAGGAGGAATATGCGGAGCTCGTCGCGAGAGCCCTCAGAATTCTGCCTTCGTCCGTCGTGATGCACCGTCTCTGCGCCGATCCCGCCCCCGGAGAACTGGCTGCCCCGGCCTGGGCGGCAGACAAGAGAGGAACGCTGGACATGATAAGCACACTTTTAACCTACAATAACTGGTGGCAGGGACAGCTCTGTGACGCACCGGAACGCAATCCCTTTGCGTCACGGGAGGAACAGCTTTAGTCCTGCGGCAGCTCCGGCAAAAGCGGCGCATTCTTTGCACGCTCCGGCTTGAGCGCGGGCAGACGACTCAGTGCCTCGCACTGGAGTATACGCAGACGACGCCCCGATTCCGCCCCCCTGTTCCGCCACTGCTCAGGCAGACGTACGGCACGTACGGCCGCAAGATCCCGGGAGGCCGCCGGTTCCCAGTTCCAGCCGCCGTCGGCCCCGGCAAGTATCCAGAACTCATGAAAAATACGGGCTTCCTGGAGCTGACAGAGCATGTCCCTCCGGGTTCCGGCCCTTAACGAACCGTATATGCCGCCTTTCATGTGAAGAACCGTTCCCGTCACTGCCGCCCGAATATATCGGGAGGGGAAACGGAGTCTTGCGCCCAGCGTCCGTGCGAGTTCCGTTCCTCTGCGTTCGTGACCGTAGTGATGGGGGAGAATGGAGGCATCCGTACATATTTTGCCGAGATCATGGCAGAGTGCCATCCACGCCGCAAGGGGATGCCCGGCACAGCGATCCATGACTTCCAGCGTATGATCGAGGACGGAATTGTCGTGCCACGGGCTGGGGCCGGCCGGAATTTCCGCCGCCGGCATCAGCTCACGAAACCACGGTGAAAGACATTCCGCCTCCCTGAGCACGGTGAAAAAACGAGACGGGACGGGAGAAGCAAGCGCCCGCATGAGCTCGCGGCCTACTCTCTCTGCCGGGAGAGCAGCCACGGCATCCTCATGGACATGATTTAAGGAACGCATGGCGTCAAGTGTCTCTGAAGGGACGGAGAATCCGGGCAGCGCAGCGGCAAACCGGGCCACCCGAAAAAGACGCAACGGATCGCGTAAAAGAGCATCAGGAGAAGCAAGACGAAGAACCTTCTTCTCCAGATCATGGAGAAAATCGGGATGACAGAAAAAACGGCCCTCGGCATCAAAGGCCGCCGCATTCACAGTCAGATCCCTTGTAAGCATGTCGCTTTCGATGTCTCCTTCCAAAGGCGTAAATTCATCGGGTCCGACAAGCCAGATTTCCGGCAGGGATCCCGTATTGCGTGCCGAAGGGAAGCGCTGTAAAAAAGACTCCGCACCGCCGGAAAAAGAAATATCCACGTCGTGGGCAGGACGCCCGAGCAGAAGATCGCGCACGGCGCCGCCTACAACATACCAATCAGCCATGCTTTCCCCCGGCCGGACTCCGGCCGTGCCGCAGCGGACCGGGAACCGCGCGGCTACCCCTCAGAAAGGGGATTGAGTGTCACTGTTCCGCCGTTCCGCCGGGGAACGGCGATCGGAGAATACGCCCATGAACGAATCCGCCGTCGTACGTCTGCTTTATGAGGGCCTGCCCTCTCGGGGAAACGACTCCCCGGAAGCCGTCCCTTTTTCGCCGGAAGAACTGGCGGTCTCACCTCTGGCCGTACCTGAAAGCGGTCCCTGGATCAAGTATGAAAAAGGGAACGTGCGCTGGCTGGAAAGACCGGCTCCGGGACTGCCTGCCCCAGTGTACATCACGGGTCCCGCCACCTCAACCCTCGACGTAGCCAGAATTCTCGTAGAAGCGGAGCTCTTTCCGGAATGGGCTTCCGTTCTTTCCCTGAGCCAGAGTGCCGGTCGAGGCCAGATGCGCCGAGCCTGGACCTCTCCGGCAGGCAACCTCTATTCCGCTCTTCGTCTGCCCATGACGGGGCCGTTCGCCTCCTTTGCCGCCGCTCCGGCCTGCGGTTCCCTCATGGCCGAGGCTCTCAGCAGAGCAGGCTGTCCCGTCATGCTCAAGTGGCCCAACGACATCCTGCAGGCTACGGAAAAATTCCGTCCCGGCATCATGCCCGGACGAGAAGACTGCCATAAGGTGGGCGGCATGCTTCTGGAAGAACGGCAAGGAGCCCTCATTGCCGGAACAGGTTTCAATGTTGCCTCCTGTCCTCCCGTGTCAACCTTGCGTGATAACTATGCTTTTTCCGCCGGTATCCTGCGTCGGACCGACGGCACGCCTCTGGTGGAAATTCCGTCGGAAAACCGCAAGAAAAACAAGGAGATCGTGACTATTTTCACGCTCTGGGTCCGACTTGCGGCCTCCATATTTTCCTGCTATTCAAACGAGAAGTCCCTCGAACCGTGGTGGCCCGCGCTGGCGCAGAGGCACCTCGCCTTCCGCGGCTGCCGCGTAACCATCGCCGACGCCTGTCCCGAAACGGAAACCATGGTCAGAATCCCCTGCGAGGGCGTGGTGGACGGCGTGACGGAATCCGGCGCGCTTCGCCTCAGTACAGCATACGGAACGGAGACTTTTCTTGGCGGGTCACTGCTTCCCGGCAGTTAGAAGTCATCCTTTCCTCTCGGAGAAGATATGTCTGCAAAAACGATGGAACAGATCCAGGCCGAGCTCAAGGGCAAGGCCATACTAGTGGCAAACCGCGGTATTCCCGCGCGTCGTATCTGCCGCGCCATACGCGAGCGGTTCGGCGCCATCGCCATCATGACGGCGACCGACGTGGACAAGACCTCCCCCGCGGCCTCCGCTGCGCAGGAGCTTATGCTCCTCGGGCCGAATCCCACAGCCTATCTCGACCTCGACCTCATCATCAGCAAGGCCAAGGCCCGCGGCGTGGTGGGCATTCATCCCGGCTGGGGCTTCGCTTCGGAAGACGACAGCTTCCCCCGCAAATGTGCGGAATCGGGCATCACCTTCATAGGCTCCACCTGCGAGTCCATGAACCTGCTGGGCAACAAGGTGCAGGCCCGCAACCTCGCCAAGAAGCTCGGCGTGCCCGTGGTGCCCGGCTCCGACGGCGCCGTGGATATTGAAGGCGCACGCAAGGTCATCAAGAAGATCGGCCTGCCCGTCATGCTCAAGGCGGAAGGCGGCGGCGGCGGACGAGGCATCTTCGTCATCCGCACCATGCAGGAACTCGAAGACGCCTTCGTCAAGGCTTCCACCATGGCCGAAGCCTCCTTCGGCAATCCCCGCCTGTTCGTGGAGCGCTACCTTGAACACGTGCGCCATATCGAAATTCAGGTCATTGCCGACCAGTACGGCAACGTGTTCGCCTTTGACGAACGTGACTGCACCGTGCAGCGCAACCATCAGAAGCTCGTGGAAATCACGCCTTCCCCCTGGCCCGGCATGACCGAACAGCTGCGCGAACAGCTCAAGGAATACGCCCGCGCCCTGATCAAGGCCGTGAATTACTATTCTCTGGCCACCGTGGAATTTCTCGTCACCCAGGACGGCACCCCCTACATGATCGAGGTGAACACCCGTCTGCAGGTGGAGCACGGCATCACCGAAAGCCGCTACGGCATCGACCTCGTCGGTGCGCAGATCGCCATTGCCTTCGGTGCCAAGCTCCCCTTCGATGACGAAAACACCAAGCCCCAGAACTGGGCCATGCAGGTGCGCATCAACTGCGAAGACCCGCAGAACAACTTCACGCCCAACTGCGGACGCGTGGTGCGCTACGAATCGCCCGGCGGCCCCGGCATCCGTCTGGACTCCAACCTCTGCTCCGGCTACGACTTCCCCTCCAACTACGATTCCGCAGGTGCCCTTCTCATCGCCTTCGGCCGAAGCTGGGAACGCATTCTGAACATCATGGATCGTGCGCTGGAGGAATACACCATCTCCGGCATCAAGACGACCATTCCCTTCTATCGTCACATCCTGCAAAACGAACAGTTCCGCTCCGCGAACTTCGACACGAACTTCGTGGCCAATACGCCGGAACTTTTCGACTATCAGGATCTTGCTCCCGAAGGCGAACGCCTGAGCCATCTGGTAGCGGAAATCTCGGCCAAGGGCTACAACCCCTTCGTACAGCTCGGAGCCTACCGCTCCGTGGATACCCCGCGTCTGCCCGCCTTCGAGCCTGTGCTTCCTCATATCTCCGGAGCCGACCGCTACGCCCCCAGCCCCTATCCTCACGAACGCGATCAGCTGCTGGAATTTCTGCGTGATTCCAAGGCGGTGCACTTCACCGACACCACCACACGAGACATGACGCAGTCCAATACCGGCAACCGCTTCCGCCTGGCCGAAGATGCGCTCATCGGGCCGTACCTCGACTCGTGCAATTTCTTCTCGCTGGAAAACGGCGGCGGGGCACACTTCCATGTGGCCATGATGGCCAACATGACCTACCCCTTCACCGAAGCTCAGGCCTGGAATCAGTTCGCTCCCAAGACGCTCAAGCAGCTGCTCGTACGCTCCACCAACGTGCTCGGCTATACTCCGCAGCCGCGCAATCTCATGAACATCACCGGTGAAATGATCTGCGACAACTATCAGATCATTCGCTGCTTCGACTTCCTGAACGACATGCGCAACATGCGCCCGATCGCCGAAGTGGTGCTCTCGCGCAATGACGTGGTCTTCGAACCCGCTCTGTCCATTTCCGTGGCCAAGGGATTCGATGTGGACCACTATCTCGATGTGACCGCCGCAACTCTCGACATGGTGGGCAACATTGCAGGCTGCAATCAGAAAGATGCCTCGCGCCGCATCATCCTGGGCCTCAAGGACATGGCCGGCATCTGCTCGCCCACATTCATCGCCACGCTCGTGCAGGCCATCAAAAAGCGCTGGCCCGACCTCGTGCTCCATTATCACCGCCACACCACCGACGGTCTGTTCATCCCGGCCGTGGGCGCGGCCGCCAAGGCCGGTGCGCAGATCGTGGATACCGGCCTCGGTGCCAGTGTGCGCACCTATGGTCAGGGCGACGTTCTCGCCACCGTGGCCTACATGGAAAATGAACTCGGTCTCAAGACCATGGTCAACAAGGATATGATCGCTCAGGCAAACTTCGTGCTCAAGCAGATCATGCCTTTCTACGACCGCTACTGCTCTCCCTACTTCCAGGGCACGGACTACAATGCCGTGAAGCACTGCATGCCCGGCGGCGCGACTTCCTCCTCGCAGGAAGGCGCCATGAAGCAGGGCTACATTCAGCTTCTGCCCCACATGCTGCGCTTCCTGGCCGCCATACGTCAGATCGTGCGCTACCACGACGTGACTCCCGGCTCCCAGATCACCTGGAACACCGCCTTCCTCGCCGTAACCAATGCCTACAAACGCAGCGGTGAAAAGGGTGTGCAGGAACTCATCCGCGTGGCGGAACTCGCCGCCGTGACCCCCGAGGATCAGGTGGACGACATTCTGCGCGAACAGCGCCTCGACATCTACCGCGACTGCAACGATGCCTTCAGAAATCTGCTGCTCGGCAAGTTCGGTCGGCTGCCTCTGGGATTCCCGGAAGACTGGGTATATGAAAGCGCCTTCGGCAGCTCCGCCTACCGCTCCGCTCTGGCGGCCCGTACCGAGGATTCCCCCCTCGATCATCTGAAGGACGTCAATGTGGAAGCGGAAACCAAGGCCTGCGCCGACATCATCAAGCGCACCCCCACGGATGAAGAACTCGTCATGTACCTGAACCATCCCGGCGACGCCATAAAGACCATGCAGTTCGTGAGGAAGTACGGCGATCCCAACCGCCTGCCTCTCCATGTCTGGTTCGAAGGCCTCAAGCAGGGACAGGAACTGCAGTTCACCGACTCCAACGGCAAGCCGCACAAGATGACCATTTTCCGTGTGAGTCCCGTCACCGATCACGGAACCGTAACCGTGCGCTACAGCTTCGACTCCATCATCATCAGCCATGAAGTCAAGGTGGCCGAAGGTCGCATGAATACCGCCGATACCACCATGGCCGATGAAAACAACGTCTACCATGTGGCCGCACCTTCCAACGGTGATCTGTGGGTGGTGTACGTGAAGCCCGGCGATATCGTGAAGGCCGGAGATGAGCTGTTCAACATCTCCATCATGAAGCAGGAAAAGGCCGTACTCGCGCCTATCGACGGCATAGTCAAGCGTGTACTCAAGACGGCCGACTACCAGAGTACCCGCAAGATGATTCCCGTCCGCGAGGGCGAACTCATTGTGGAACTCGGCCCCTGCCCCACCGTCTGCCCCAACCCGGACTGTGGGAAGCCCCTTCCTTCCGCCGCCATGCATTACTGCCCGTGGTGCGGATGCCCTGTGGACAAGGATGAGAAGAATCCCGGGGAATAACCCCACGCTCTGCTGATCAACACAAAGGGCGTCCCCAAAAGGGACGCCCTTTTATGATATTTTCTCCCACCGGGAGGGGGCTCCCGCCCGATCCAGACACCGTGCACGGCAGGCAGAGCCTGCACGGTGTTTATTTTACTGACCGCGGGAGTGAATCCCGCCTGTTCATGATCATCGGCCGGGTTCCTGACATCGCCCGGCCCCCAAGCGCTGAAAAAATACGGCATAAGCCTTCACGTTCCTCTTTGTCCTGACGAATCAGCTAAAACAGAAGGCAGACAAAAGGGGCACAGGGGGAAATTAATTCCCCCCGCAGTCTTTCTGCCCTATCTGTACTTATCTCGGGGATCCGTCTGCACGACGCTCGAAGCGAGGCACGGGGAGGCGGCAGACACCGCGGCCTGTGCGTTGCGCAAAGTCCTGATGCCAGGCCTCGGCCTCATAAAAAGCTCCGGCCTTTTCCAACGGCGATACCACAGGATATCCCTGATTGCGCAGTTCATCCATGAGCTTCTGTGCGATCTGTTTCTGGGACTCATCCAGCCAGAAAATTGCGGATCGATACTGGCTGCCGACATCGGGGCCCTGTCTGTTCAACTGTGTGGGATCATGAATTTCAAAAAAGCGGCGCACTATGGCTTCATAGCTGATTTTTTTCGGATCGAAACGCACCAGTACGGCTTCGGCATGACCGGTATCCCCACGACAAACGTCTTCATACGACGGACGGTCGGTATGCCCTCCGGTATAGCCGGAACGAACATCCACTACACCGGGCAGTTTACTCATACCATCTTCCACACCCCAGAAACAGCCTCCGGCCAGCACGGCTACACTGGTACCGCGCACCTTCTCATACAGAGCCAGTCCCAG
>JAXVQY010000124.1:0-9395 GCA_037303805.1 bacterium
CCATCTCTACGATTTCGGCAACCTGCCCGTTTTCGTCGCGTTCGGCTGCAAGTACCGCAAAAACGAGGTGCAGCCCGACGGGACGATCGTGCAGCGCAAGTATGTGGACTACACCGTGAACACAGACGAGCGTATCTGCGACGGCTTCTATTTCGCCACGACGCTCAAACATATGAAAAAGCTCCTGAGCCATCCGGAGCGGCTGGACGAGCCGCTGGATGAGGTCGTACATGATATCGAGTGATCTTATATGAAGCGTTCTGAATTTTCCGAATGGTGCCGGGCGGGCGTCCGTCTGCTCGACGGCGCCACGGGCACAAATCTGATGCGCGCGGGAATGCCGCGCGGCGTCTGCACGGAGCAATGGGTGCTGGAGCATCCGCAGACGATCCTGAAGCTCCAGCGGGAATATGCCGCGGCGGGCAGCGAGGTGCTCTATGCGCCGACCTTCTGCGCCAACCGCTATGCGCTGAAGGACTACGGTCTGGAAGAACGGCTGCACACGATGAACGTGTCGCTCGTGCAGCTCACACGAAAGGCGGCGGGCGCGGGCGTACTGGTCGCCGGGGATATGACGACGCTGGGGCGTCCGGTCGAGGAGGACGGCGCACACAGCTATCAGGCGCTGCTCCGCGTCTACCGGGAGCAGGCGGAGGCCCTTCTGGACGGCGGCGTCGATCTGTTCGCCGTGGAGACGATGATGGGCGTGACGGAGAGCATGGCGGCAGTAGAGGCCATCCGCAGCGTCTGCGACCTGCCGATCCTCTGCACGCTCTCGGTCCAGTCCGACGGGAAGGCATACTTCGACGGAAACGCCGCCGAGGCGGCGGTCTCGCTGGAGGAGTTGGGTGCAGACGCGGTCGGCGTCAACTGCGCCTCCGGGCCGGATCAGCTGGAAAGCGTGGTCTGGGCCGACCAGCTTCAGCCCAACTACGGCTGCTGCCGCATGAACATGAACAGCGACTTCGTGAAGGCCAATCCCAAGACGGTCAAACTGCTGCTCAAGGCCCTCATCCGTTCCGAGCAGTATCTGCTCTCCCATCCCGATGAAAGCGTGAAGATTCTTGCCAAGGAACTGCATGCCAGCGAGGACTTCGTGGCGGCATACCTCAAGAATCCCAACTACCGCCCCAGCGTCGATCCCGTGCGCAACGCCGTGAAGGCCACCTGGAAAATCATGATGGATACCGGTTTCCTGCCGGAGAGCGCCAAGAATTACGATCTCGACGCCCACATCAACGTGGATCTCTACAAGGCCGCTCTCGATGAACTCGTCGCGGAACGCTACAACGAAGACCCGGCGTTCTACGACGACCGTCTCGCCTTCTTCAAGGCCAACAACTTCTAATCCGTCGGGCCCGTCCTCCGAAAAGGAACGACGGGCCTTTTCTTCCAAGGAGCGCCTATGGGCAGGCTTGTCACCTTCCTCAGAAAATACTGGATCACCATCCTCATTTATATAGGCATCATTCTCG
Organism: bacterium; assembly: GCA_037303805.1. Taxonomy (GTDB): domain Bacteria; phylum Desulfobacterota; class Desulfovibrionia; order Desulfovibrionales; family Desulfovibrionaceae; genus Mailhella. Next base: position 1,476 of record JAXVQY010000124.1, read on the forward strand.
GCTACAAATACATTGCTGACACCAAGGCCTTCAACTCCTTTCTCTTTCCTCCCACCAGCGAAATCGGCGCCGCGTTCCTGAAGGACTGGAAGACGCTCATCATGAACATGCTGTACTCCTTCCAGCTCATGATTCCTTCCATCGTCATCGCCGTCGTCATCGCCCTGGGCCTCGGGACGCTGATGGGCATGCACAAGAAATTCCGGGAGGTCATTCACCCGGTCGTCTATTCCATCAGCGTCATTCCGGCCATCCTGATGTCGCCCTTTGCGCTGCTTCTCGCTCCCAACTTTCGCGCGGCCTCGCTTTTTCTCGTCGTCTACAACACCATCTGGGCCACGCTTTTCGCCACCATCAACGGCATCATGACCATCGACAGGCGCTATCTCGACAATGCCGCCACTCTCGAGCTCAAGGGCTTCAAGAGAATGCGCAAGGTCATTCTTCCCGCCGCCATGCCGTCCATTCTCTCCGGCTTCATCACCTCTCTGCGAGGCTCCTTTCTGGTGCTCGTCTACGCGGAGATGTACGGCGCGGAATACGGCATGGGATTCTATGTCAAAAAATACACGGAGTACGGCCTGTACGCCGAAGCCTGGTGCGGCTTCGTATTCATGGTCATAGTGCTCGTCATCGTCATGCAGTTTTTCGAAAAGGCCAAAAACCGTCTGCTCAAGTGGACGATTCACTGATTCCGACTCCGGAGGTCAATCCCATGAAAATAACCAAGGTCGACGTCCTTCTCATGGACATGCATCCCGCGGACAATCCCGGCTGGGCTCCCGTGCTCTGCCGCGTCTACACGGATGCCGGCATCTATGGCGACGGCGAGGCCGCCCTGGCCTACGGCAATGCGCACAGAGCAGCCTTCGGCATGATCCAGGACTTTGCCAGGAGCATTCTCGGCATGGATCCGCTGGACAACGAAGTCATCTGGGAAAAGCTCTACAAATCCTCGTTCTGGGGACAGAACGGAGGCCCCGTGGTCTTCTCCGGCATATCGGCTCTGGACATCGCGCTGTGGGACATCAAGGGCAAATACTTCAATGTCCCCGTCTACAAACTTCTGGGCGGCAAAATGCGCGACAGCCTCCGCTGCTATGCCTCGCAGCTGCAGTTCGGCTGGGACGACAGAAAAATTCCCGCCGTCACCGTGGAGGACTACGTCGCCAACGCCATGAAGGCCGTGCACGAAGGTTACGATGCCGTCAAGATAGACTTCTTCACCTTTGCCGAAGACGGACACCGCCTGAAGGCCGAAGAAACGACCCGCATTCTCACGCCCGGAAACTACGACATGATAAGACGTCGTCTGTCCGCCGTGCGCAAAGCCGTGGGCGAGGGCGTGGACATCATCATGGAAAACCACTCCTACATCGACGCGCAGGGAGCGGTTCAGCTGGGACGTCTGGCCGAAGAGTACGGCGTCCTGTATTTCGAGGAGCCCTGCACCCCGACGCCCAAGATGAACAAGTTCGTGGCCGACCGCATTCGCGTACCCGTCAGTCAGGGAGAGCGCATCTATACCCGCTGGGGATACGCGCCCTATTTCGAGGACGGCTCCATTCAGCTCATTCAGCCCGACATCGGCAACTGCGGCGGACTCACGGAAACGAAAAAAGTCTGCGATCTTGCGCACATCTACGACGTAGGCGTGCAGGCTCACGTGTGCGCGTCTCCGCTCTCCACCGCGGCGGCGCTTCATCTGGAAGCGGCCATACCCAACTTCACCATCCATGAACAGCATGTCTACTGCCGCTACGACTACAACCGCAGGCTCTGCATTCACGATTATCAGCCCGTGAACGGACGCTTCACCATCCCCGATCTGCCCGGACTGGGGAACGAACTTTCCCCGTACTGCTTCGAACACGGCGAAGTCGTCACGGTACGATAAGTCTGACGGTCGAAGCTCCTTCCGCCGGAGAAATACCGATTCCCCGGCCATGTCCGCAGAACGTGTCTGCGCTTCATGGCCGGGCTTTTTTTCGTCGTACCGGCATTTCCCGTCCCTGCCGCCGGAACTTTCCGCAGCCGTCCACACACCGCTGCGCCTTTTCCGCGGGACGGCACTGCCCGCCTTGCTTGCAAGTCATCATGGGAACAGGTATGGGTAAGAAAAGCGGTCTGGTCTTCTGCGGCCTCCGGGCGGCATGCTCTGCCGCGGACCGCGCACGCCGGGGCCGTCGGAAGTGCTTTCCGATGCGGAACCGCACCTCATCGACCGGAACGCAGGAACGGGGCAGTCGTCTGCTCCGTCATCGGCCTTTATCTTTGCCACGGAGGCAAATGTGATTCTTACCCTTCAGGAAGCGGCCCGTCGTCTGAACGCGGGCGGCGTCCTTCTCTATCCCACGGAAACCTTTTTCGGCATAGGCTGCCGAGCCGACGATGCCGAAGCCGTTCTGCGCGTTTTCCGATACAAGAAGCGCTCCCTGTCCATGCCGCTGCCCGTCATTCTGGGCAGCAGGGATCAGCTTGCGCTGGCGGCCTGTCCCGACGAGGCGGCGGCCGACGATCTTGCCGTCCTCTCTTCCTTCTGGCCCGGGCCGCTGACCCTGCTGCTGCCCGCGAGAGCGGAGCTTCCCGACGTCCTCACCGGCGGCACCGGAAAAATCGCCCTTCGTGTCAGCTCCCATCCCGCGGCCCGTGCTCTGGCTCTGGCCTGCGGCTTTCCCGTCGTGTCCAGCAGCGCCAACATCAGCGGCCGACCGGCCGTCACAAAAGCCGACAGGCTCGATCCCGAACTTCTCGCCTCCCTCCGTCCGGAAACCGACGGCGTGCTCGACGAAGCGCCCGAGCCCGGCGGCGGAGAGGCCAGCACCATCGTGGAACCCGTGGGCGGCCGCCGTCTGCGTCTGCTCCGGGAGGGTGCCCTGCCGCTTGCCGAACTTGAACACGCCGGTTTCACCATTCTGACTTCATCCCCTTCCGAGGCTCACGCATGAATCATCCCCGTTACTGCCCTTCCTGCGGAACGCTTGTCGTCCGCTACAGCAATCCCGCCCCCACGGCCGACGTCGTCATCCATGACGACAAGCGGGGCATAGTCCTCATCCGCCGGAAGAATCCGCCCCTCGGCATGGCTCTGCCGGGCGGCTTCATCGAAGAAGGCGAAAGCGCCGAACACGCCGCCGTGCGGGAAATGAAGGAGGAAACCGGTCTCGACGTCACGCTGGAAGGCGTCCTCGGCGTGTACTCCTGGCCCCTGCGCGACATGCGCTGCCATACGCTGACCACGGTGTTCGTGGGACACAGCGATCATCCCGAAAAGCTGCTGGCGGGAGACGACGCCGCGGACGCCGCCTTCTATCCTCTGGATGCGATTCCCGAACCCGTCTGCTTCGATCATGCCCGCATCATCGGCCATTTCCGGGACTGGAAGGAAGGCAGAAGGCCTCTGCTGCCCTGCGCCGAAGACCCCTCCCTCGAATACGGCGACATTCCCTATACCCGTCCCTTCTAGAAAGCCGGAGATCCCATGTTCCATTACGGTCGTACCCCTTCCGACGAACAGGATGTCTGGATCAGGGAACATTTCCGCAGCCGCACGGCCGGTGCGGAATTCATGCTTCCCTGGACCATCGACACCTGGTTCGGCACCGTAAGCGCCCTGAAATCACTCTTCACGCCTGCGGAACTGAAAACCATCATCGACGCACACAAGAACATCGTCATCGACACCTCCCATCTGCGTCTCACCCATCTGCTCATCCATGTCATGGAACACTGCGACAGAAAGGAACTCTACCAGAAATACGGCAGCAGTCCGCGCAATCTGGAAACGAAGTTCCGGCAGCTGGACGATGCGCAGGCCTCGGTACTCATACTCTGGGCCTCGGCCTTCTGGCGCGGGCAGACCTGCTCCGCCCAGGCCATGGACAAATACATTGCCGTGAAATGACCGGAAAACGACATGCCCGGGAAACACGGGCATGTCCTCTTATCCCGGCTCCGCCCCGTTCCGCAGAAAACACAAGGACTTACCATGGCAGATTACGCCCGCAACCGCATGTTCTTTGCTTCCAGCACTACCCTCATGCTGGCGGTGGCCGCCTACATGTCGTTCAGTCTGTTCTGGCATGAGCCCGTCCCCGCGGTCTGGCGCATACCGCTCACCGTTCTTCTGGTTGCGGTGTCCCAGACCATCACGGGCATGCGCGTGCTCATTACCCTGAGGCCGGATCTGCCGTTCTCCCTCGTCCGGGCCGGAGGCTTCATCTCCTCCGCGTTCATGGTGCTGTCGTGGTTCGTCCTGCTGCGCGACGCGCTGCTTGCCCTCACCTTTGCGGCCGGACTTTTCGTCCCGGACATGGCGGGCATCAAGGACGCCGTTTTTTCCGCACTGCTCTCCCTTCCCGCAGAATGGATCATGCTGGCGGCCAGTGTGGCGGCAGCCGCCGCAGGCATGACAAGAGCGCTTGCCGTGCCTTCCGTGCGCCGTGTGGACGTCCCGCTCTTCGGTCTGCCCCGCGACCTGGACGGTCTGACCATCGCCCATCTGAGCGACCTGCACATAGGCTCGACCTTCAACGGCGAATGGCTGGAGGAAGTGGTCCGCCGCACCAACGCCCTGGAACCGGACTTCACGCTCATCACCGGCGATCTGGCCGACGGGAAACCGGAACGCATAGGCAACCTTCTCCGTCCCATCACAAAACTTCGCGCCCGCTGCGGCGTCGTCATCAGCGTGGGGAATCACGACTATTACTCCGGGCTGCGCTCCTGGGTGGAAACATGGCGCAGCTGGGGCATGACGGTGCTGCTCAACGAGCACCGGGAATACCAGGTGCGCGGCCGGAACGTGGTCATCGCCGCCGTCACCGATCCCTGCGCCGTGCTCTTCCGCAGCCTCGACGACTCCATGGGACCGCCCGATGTCCGCAAGGCTCTGGAAGGCGCCGGTGAGGGGCTGCGCATACTCCTGTCGCACAGACCGGGACAGGCGGAACAGAACGCGGCCCTCGGCTGTCATCTCCAGCTGTCCGGGCATACGCACGGCGGACAGTTCTTCTTTCTTTTCCCGCTGGTCTCGCGTCTGAACAGCGGCTTCCGCTCCGGCCTGTACCGGGCCGGCTCCATGCCTCTGTACGTCAGCCCGGGCACGGGCATGTGGGGCTATGTGCCCATGCGTCTCGGCGTGGGCGCGGAAATCACCCTGCTGACGCTGCGCTGTGCCGCACCGGTCGTGCCAGAAAAGCCTTCCTATCGGGGAAAAATAGGCGCCTGACGAACGGAAGGCCGTCGCAAATCCGGCGGTGATCCGGAGAACGTCGCAGACAGGCATTAAAAAAGGAAGAGGCAGTCCCGGGGACTGCCTCTTTTCGTCATCCGTTCCGATACGGACAAAACACACGCCTTCTGCGCACGGCAGACACCGGCCTACTGACGGGTCAGTCTGCGGTACTTCATGCGGTGGGGCGTGTCCGCTTCCTTGCCGAGACGCTTGCGGCGGTCTTCCTCGTATTCGGAGAAGTTGCCTTCAAAGAACGTGACCTGTCCCTCATCCTCGAAGGCGAGAATGTGGGTGGCGATGCGGTCGAGGAACCAGCGGTCGTGGCTGATGACCAGCACGCATCCGGCGAAGTTTTCCAGCGCGTCTTCCAGCGCGCGCATGGTGTTCACGTCGATGTCGTTGGTCGGTTCGTCGAGCAGCAGAACGTTGGCCCCGGACTTGAGCATGCAGGCCAGATGCACGCGGTTGCGCTCACCGCCGGACAGCACGTCCACCTTCTTCTGCTGATCGCCGCCCTGGAAATTGAAGCGGGAGCAGTAGGCACGGGCGTTCACTTCCCTGCCGCCGAGCCTGATGAAGTCGTTGCCGCCGCTGATGATCTCATAGACGGTCTTTCCCGGCTCCAGAGACGCGCGGTTCTGATCGACATAGCCGAACTTGACGGTCTCACCGATGCTGAGCGTGCCGGAATCGGGCTTTTCCTCGCCCACGAGCATCCTGAAGAGCGTGGTTTTGCCCGCGCCGTTGGGGCCGATGATGCCCACGATGGCACCGGGCTGCACGAGGAAGTTCGCGTTCTCCACGAGCACCTTGTCGCCCATGCTCTTGCACAGATCCTTCGCCTCGATGACGGACTTGCCGAGACGCGGTCCCGGCGGAATGTAGATTTCAAGATCGGGCGCAAGGCGTTCGCTCTCGTGACTCAGCATGGCCTCGTAAGCGTTGATACGGGCCTTGCCCTTGGCATGCCGTCCCTTGGGGGACATGTGGATCCACTCCAGTTCGCGGGCCAGGGTCTTGCGTCGTTCGTTGTCGGCCTTCTCTTCCAGAGCGAGGCGCTTTTCCTTCTGCTCGAGCCAGGAGGAATAGTTGCCCTTCCACGGAATGCCGCGGCCTCTGTCCAGTTCCAGAATCCATCCGGCCACATGATCGAGGAAATAGCGGTCGTGGGTGACGGCGATGACCGTGCCCGGGAAACTCTGCAGATATCTTTCCAGCCAGGCCACGGACTCGGCATCCAGATGGTTGGTCGGTTCGTCGAGAAGCAGGATGTCGGGGTTCTGAAGCAGCAGACGGCACAGCGCCACGCGGCGGCGTTCACCGCCGGACACCACGGAGACGGGCGTGTCCCCGGGCGGGCAGCGCAAGGCGTCCATGGCCATTTCGAGGCGGGAATCAAGATCCCACGCATTCAGGGCGTCCATCTTTTCCTGCACCTTGGCCTGGCGCTCGATGAGCGCATCCATGTCCGCATCGGGATCGGCGAACTTCTCGTTGATCTCGTTGAACTCCTTCACGAGGTCCACGACTTCCTGCACGCCCTCTTCCACGACCTCGCGCACGGTGCGCGTCTCGTCCACCAGCGGTTCCTGCTCAAGATAGCCGATGGTGTAGCCAGGGGCGACCACCACGTCGCCGTCAAAGGCCTTGTCCACGCCTGCCATGATCTTGAGCAGCGAAGACTTGCCCGCGCCGTTCAGACCGAGCACGCCGATCTTCGCGCCGTAGAAATACCCGAGCGAAATATCCTTGAGCACTTCCCGCTGACCGTGACGCTTGGTCACGCGGTTCATCGAATAAATGACTTTATCCGGCTGATTATCGTTTGCCATATCTGTTCCATAAAAAGTTTTCGTCGCCCGTACAGCCGGGCCAGAACAATAGAACTTCCATTCTTTCAGAAGCCGGACAACTTGTCCAGCAATAAAACGGACGGACCGCACGGCTCCGCCTCGTTCCGACGCCGCCCGTCCGGCAACAGACACGCCGGGACGCATCGATCCCGGTGCCGGACCTTTTCCGCCGGTCCTGCCGCAAAAGACCAAAAGCTCCGACAGGGATTGACTTCACTCTCCGGCAGGCCTATATTGCAAGGAAAGCATTTCCTGATGCCCTGCTTTTCTGGAAGTGAAGACCTACCCTTTCGAGAAGTCGGGCCTCTTTTTTTGCATATCACTTTTGTTTGAAGGTATCTGCCATGAGCACGCCTATTTCCGTACAGGGCTACAAGAAGCTGGAAAAAGAACTCGAAGCGCTCAAGAAGGAGCGTCCCATCGTCATTCAGGCCATCAAGGAAGCCCGTGAAGAGGGCGACCTGAAGGAGAATGCCGGTTACGACGCCGCCCGTGAACGCCAGGGATTTCTGGAAGCCCGCATCAACTACATCGAGTCCCAGCTTCCTCAGTACACTGTCATCGACCTTGATACGCTCCACAGCGACAAGATCATCTTCGGCGCTACCGTGCATGTGGTCGATGTGGACACCGACGAAGAACGTCAGTTCACCCTGCTCGGTCCCGACGAAGCCGACTTCGCCAAGGGCTCCATCTCCATCAACTCCCCCGTGGGCCGCGCTCTGCTCGGTCACGAAGTGGGCGACGAGGTCACCATCGACATTCCCCGCGGCCGCGTGACCTACGAAATCACCAATATCGAGTTCCACGGCGTGCGCGACTAAGCACCCG
>JAXVQY010000125.1:0-3824 GCA_037303805.1 bacterium
CCCTGGCGCTGTTCTTCGGCCACGGCTGCCTGGACGCGGGCTTCCATATCGGAGATGTCGCTCATGCCGCCACCTCCAGACAGGGAGCGTCAAAAGGCTCCGTCCCAAAATCCCAGGAATAAAAACCAAAAAATCCCGTACTCCACGAGGACGCCATTCCGCCCCTCGACAGCCCCCCCATGGAAGGACCCGTAACGGCCGGCTGCGGCAATGATACTTTGAGCTGTCTTTCTGGAGAAAGAATGGAGGAGGGGGCGCGGCGGCGCATCTCTATGGCGGCGTTACCGCCGAAGAAAAGGAAGCGCCAGCCTGTGAGGACTACAAGGCCGGAGAAAAGGCGATAGCCTGCCGTAAGATGAGGGGAGAGCGGAGAGAAAGAGGCTGGCGCACCACCTGCAGACAGGGCAGAAAAACTTTCTGAATTTTTGCAGGTGGGTGACAGATGGGTGACAAAAGCAGAGAAGGCTTCAGAAACGACGAAAGGGATACCTGCAAAAAGCAGATATCCCGTGGATTCTATTGGTGTCCCCGGCGTGAGTCGAACACGCGGCCTACTGCTTAGGAGGCAGTCGCTCTATCCATCTGAGCTACGAGGACACGAGGGAAGAGATTAGCCTTTGAGAAGGTGGCTGTCAAGATTGCGGATGATCGACGTCCGCAGGGTGTCGTGAGCATCGTCCGGCAGGACGGCCGGTCTCCGTCCGGCGTCCCGGGGCGTCATCTTCCGTCACCGGGGCAGCAGCGGCCGGGAAGGCCGGACCGTCGGACCGGAATCAGGAGATCTTTTCGATGTAGCGCACGCGCAGATGGAGGTCCTGAGCGTCCTTGTTTTTCTTCTTGCCGATTTCACCGGTGATTCTGACGGTATCCTGCGGCGTGACGTCGAGCTGACCGAACACGTGCGGCGGAATGTCGATGGTCATGCTGCCGCTTTTATCCTGAAAGACATATCTGTTCTTTTCCGTATGCTTGACGATGTTGCCCACCAGCACGCAGGTGGTCATATCGCCGGACTGAACGGCGGCCTGCACGGAGTCGACGACGGCCCTGCTGTCGCTGGGACCGTGGAAACCGGCATAGGCGGAACCCGTCATGAGCAGTGCCAGGGCGAGAGAGGCGACCGGAACGGAAAATTTCATGAGAACCTCCGGGAAAGAAGCGGAAGACGGCGGACCGTCGTCTTCCGTAAGCGTAAGGAATTTCCTGAGCCGGAAAACGGAAGTCGAACCCGTCACGGAGAAAAGTGCCTGCCCCCGACCGGGCGGCCTGCGGATTCATCCGTGACGGAAATCCCGCTTTCGCAGATCAGACGTCGGCGCCGACGCGCATCAGTTCGAAGGTCACGCCCTGGGGCACGGCCACGAAGGAGCAGTTGTCGCTGGCCTTGTTGATCAGCCTGGCGCCGAAGGATTCGACGAGCTTTTCCGTCATGACGTTGGGATCGTCCACGCGGAGGCCGATGTGGTTGAGACCGCAGGAGGCGCCGTCGGGCATGGGAGCGTCGGCGGGGATTTTCTTGAGGAAGATCTGCACGCCGGAAAGCGTGACGACGGCACCGTCGGCGCCGCCGAACTTGCGGAAGCGGACGAATTCCGCCCCGAAGGCCTCGGTCCAGAGGCGGATCATGGCGTCAAGATCGGTGCAGCAGAGATGAACATGGTCAAAGGAAGTCATGGGAGTTCCCCTTTTGTTGAACGTGACGGCGGCTGCGGCTGAAGCTGTCAGGCTCCTTCGGCCTCGTTGCCGCTGGAGGCAAGAATGCGGAAACAGGTGGCGGGAACCAGCAATGTGCCGTCTTCATGCAGAATGCGGGTGGCCTTCTTGATGGCCCGACCGGGAGTTTCGTGCGTCATGAGCACGAGGGAGACGCAGTCGTCACGGGTGGCGGCTTTCTGAATGAGCTGGGCGAAGCTGATGCCCTCCTTGGCGAAGACGGTGGCGATGTCGCGCAGGACGCCGGGCGTGTCGCGCACGGTGGCGCGGACGTACCAGGGGCTTTCCGCTTCGTCGGAGGGAAGGATTTCGGCGTCGGGCAGGGTGCTCACAAAGCCGGTGTTGGCTTCGGCGCTGTTTACGTCGTCGCGTCTGGCGAGGGCCAGCAGGTCGCCGAGCACGGCGCTGGCCGTGGGCCGGCTGCCTGCTCCCAGACCGTGCAGGAACAGGGAGCCTACGGCGTTGCCTTCGATGCGCACGGCATTATACGCGCCGTTCACGCGGGCAAGGAGCATGGAATGATGGACGAGGGCGGGGAACACGCCGGCTTCGATTCTGCCGTCTTCGTCGCGGGCCTGACCGATGAGCTTGATGCGGTAGCCGAATTCCCGGGCGAACTGGATGTCCAGCGGGTTGAGGCCGCGGATGCCCTCGATGGAGAGCTTGGAAAAATCATAGTGCACGCCCCAGGCCAGACGGATGAGCAGCACGAGCTTGTGGGCGGCGTCCTGGCCGTCGATGTCCAGCGAGGGATCGGCTTCGGCAAGACCCAGATCCTGAGCTTCCTTGAGCGCGGTGGGGAAGTCGAACCCGTGGCTGTTCATTTCGGAAAGAATGTAGTTGGACGTGCCGTTCAGAATGCCCATCACGGACGTGATGTGATTGCCCGCGAGGCTGTCGCGCAGCGTCTGAATGACGGGGATGGCTCCGGCGGAGCTGGCTTCGTAGCCGAGGGCCACGTTCTTTCTCGCGGCGAGGGAGAAGATTTCGCGGCCGTATTCGGCAAGCAGGGCCTTGTTGGCGGTGACGACGGACTTGCCGTTTTCCATGGAGCGCATGATGAGTTCCCGGGCCACGGTGGTTCCGCCCATGAGCTCCACGACCACCTGAATGTCGGGATCGTCGGCAAGGGACATGGCGTTGTCGGTGAGGACGACGCCTGCGGGCAGATCGCGTTTCTTGGCGATATTGTGTACGGCCACGGCCTTGATCGTGATTTCACGGCCCGTTCTGCGCAGAATTTCGTCATGATTCTTTTGCAGCATTTCCACAAGGCCGCTGCCGACCGTACCGAGGCCGGCCATACCGATGCAAAGGTTCTGAGACATGCAAGCTCCGAAGGAGGGAAAGAGGTTCTGCCGGTCGGGGGACGATGCGGGCGGCCCGGACGTCCTTCCGGCGCTGGAGCGGGCGGGGATTCACGCCTCTGCGTGCCTGCCGCGCCCGCTCCGCCTGTTAATTAAGGTATCAGCCTTCCTGAAGCACCTTCTTGATGCCCTGAAGGGCCTGACGGGTACGCTTCTGATTTTCGATGAGGGCGAAACGCACGTATTCGTCGCCCATCTGACCGAAGCCTATGCCGGGCTGCACGGCCACATGGGCCTTCTGCAGGAGCAGCTTGGAAAATTCCATGGAGCCCATGGCGCGGAAGGGTTCGGGAATGCGGCCCCAGGCGAACATCGTGGCCTTGGGCGGCGTGATGGGCCAGCCTATGCGGTTGAGTCCCGCGCAGAGGACGTCGCGTCGCTTGCGGTATTCGTCGCAGATTTTTTCCACGGCGTCGCGCGGAGCGTTCAGTCCCACGGTGGCGGCGATCTGGATGGGCTGGAAGATGCCGTAGTCGAGGTAGCTCTTGATGCGGGTGAGAATGTGCACGAGGTCACGGTTGCCGAGACAGAAGCCCATGCGCCATCCGGCCATGGAATAGCCCTTGGTCATGGAATAGAATTCCACGCCCACATCTTCGGCGCCCTTGGCCTGGAGGAAGCTCGGCGCCTTGTAGCCGTCATAGCACAGATCGGCGTAGGCCATGTCGTGGATGACCCACATCTTGTGCTCCTTGGCGAATTCCACGATGCGCTCGAAGAACGGCAGATCCACGACCTGCGTGG
>JAXVQY010000126.1:0-7421 GCA_037303805.1 bacterium
CCTTTACCACCACGATTTCCGGCGCCCGCGCCATTGCCCGCGCCATCCAGCATCAGCAGAACGAGGCCCTTCACGTGGAATGCCTCCAGGACTACTATGCCGGATCGCCCAAAGGAGAACGCGCATGAAAGCTCTGCTCGCCCTCGAAGACGGCTTCGTCCTTGAAGGTGAATCCTTCACCGGCCCCATCGAACTGACCGGCGGCGAAGTCATTTTCAATACCGCCATGGCTGGCTATCAGGAACTGCTCACCGACCCGTCCTACGCGGGTCAGATGGTGTGCCTCACCTATCCGCTCATCGGCAACTACGGCATCAATCCCGACGACATGGAATCCGAAAAAATCCACATGTCGGCGCTCATCGTCAAGGAATGCTGCAAGGAGCCTTCCAACTGGCGTGCCACGGAAAGTCTGCCCGACTTCCTCATCCGTCACAACGTGCCTGGCATCGAAGGCATAGACACCCGCGCCCTCACGCTGCACCTCCGCAAGAACGGCGCCATGCGCGGCTGCATCTCCACCAGCATTCTTGATGCCGGTGAACTCGTGAAAAAAGCGCAGGAACTGCCTTCCATGGAAGGTCAGAACCTCGTCACCCGCGTGGCCCCCGGCAAGCCCTACCGCTGGGACGAAACGACCGGACGCCCCGCCCCTGTGACGCTGAACGCCGACGGTTCCTACGACTGGCCCGCCGGAAAGGCGCTGCATATCGTGGTCTACGACTTCGGCATCAAGTGGAACATTCTCCGGCTGCTCTGCAAGCAGGACATGGAACTTCTCGTCGTACCTCCGTCCTTCACCTGTGAAGAGGTCAAGGCCGTGAACCCCGACGGCGTGTTCCTTTCCAACGGTCCCGGCGACCCCGCCACGCTCAAGCCGGAAATCGCCGAAATCGCCAAGATGGCGGAAATCTTCCCCATCGGTGCCATCTGCCTCGGTCATCAGCTTCTCGGTCACGCCCTCGGCGGTACCACCACCAAGCTGAAATTCGGCCATCACGGCGTGAACCATCCTGTGAAGAATCTGCTGACCGGCCGTATTGAGATTTCCTCCCAGAACCACGGCTTCTGCGTCATTCCTCCGGAAGGTGTGGAAAAAGTGTATGTGAACCTCAACGACGGCACGCTGGAAGGCTTCCGCCATCCCACAAAGCCCATCATGACCGTGCAGCATCACCCCGAAGCCGCCGCCGGTCCTACCGACAGCCGCACCTTCTTCGCCGATTTCAAGGCCATGGTGCTGAAGGCCAAGGCAGAAAAGTAATCTGAAACAAAAACTCCGGAACAGGCTCTTCCTTTCCGGAGTACCGCAGATCTCCGAGGGGGAGAATGAAAGGACAACGCCTTTCGTTCTCCCCCTCAGGGCATTAATACTCTTACCCTGCTCCTCCTGTGAGTTCCGTTGTTCTTTAAAATCTGCCATCATCGATACGTCGTCGAAAATGTGCTCCGAAATCGCCTTCGGGAGAACCGTATCAATCCACAATGGATCCTGCGTTCTCTCCGCTCCTTTCATCCGTCTTCGGCAAAAAAGAACTGGCCTATGAAGCTGGCTGATAAAAAATTCTGGCTCCTTGAAATTCTGCTGCAGGCCGGTGCGGTTCTCAGTTCCGGCCTGCTGACTTCCTCTCTCCAGCTCTTCACCATTTTTTTCTTTCCCTACCTCATCGGCGGTCTTATGGCCTGGAAACACCATCAGGGGCATGCCTGGTGGAAACTTGCAGGAATCCTGCTGCTCTTTACCTCCGTCATTCTCATCATCGAGATGTTCGGGCTGGTCTGGGTCTGGCATGACGCCGATGATGGTGCCTACCTGACCGGCAACGAACTGGTCGGCATCATCATGCTGTTATGGGGGCTGCATGCGCCCGTTCTCATAGGCTGCGTTTCCTATATCGTCGATCGACTGCTTTCGGATAATGCATGATGTTTCGGATGCAATTCGTTGGGGGAGCGTATTTGGCTTTTATGGCAAAAAGCCTTATCCTCCCGAAACAGAAAAGGATTCATCATCCCTACCGAAAAAGAATCCTGCCGCGAACATTCAACAATGCGGAGCCTCTGCTCCTTTTCCGCGCCTCTGCGGCGCGACATACGAGGATACCATGAACAAGCAAACATTTGAGGCACGCCGGGAAAAGCTGCGCCGTCTCATGCATGAAGAAGGGCTTGATGCGCTTCTTGTCTCTCAGCCCGCCAACCGCTTCTATCTTTCCGGTTTTGAGCTGCACGACTGTCAGTGCAACGAAAGCTCGGGATGTCTCATCATCATGAAGGACGGCAAGGACTGGCTGTGCACCGATTCCCGCTATGAAGAAGCTGCGGCCAAACTCTGGGACAGAGAAAGAATCTTCATCTATCGCGGAGCCTCCTCCGAAGCACTCAACAGTCTGCTCAAGAATCTGTGCGGCACCGGCACCATCGGCATGGAGGCCGAGCATCTGGCATGGAACTATGTGCAGCGTCTGGAACCGGGCCTGTCGCTCAAATCCGCCGACGGACTGGTGGAAAGGCTCCGCGAGGTCAAGGATGAGGAGGAAATCCGCCTTATTGCCGAGTCCGTGTCTCTCAATCACAACATGCTGGAATGGCTGCCCTCCGTGCTGGTGCCTGGTCAGGACGAGGCCGGAACGGCCTGGGCCATTGAAAAGTACTACCGGGAACACGGTGCCTCCGAACTCAGTTTTCCGTCCATCGTGGCCATGAATGCCAATGCCGCTCTGCCCCATTACGCCCCGGACATGCCTGCCGTCTTTACGGAAGACTGCATGGTTCTTGTAGACGAGGGCTGCCGCCTGAACCGATATTGCTCCGATCAGACACGGACGTACTGGATCGGCCGGAATCCGTCTCCCCGCTTCACGGAAATGCTGGAGCGCGTACAGGAAGCGCAGCGTCGAGCCATTGCCGCTCTGCGTCCCGGAGTCACAGGCAGGGAAGTTCATCAGATAGCCGTGGACTATTTTGCCTCCTGCGGCATGGACAAGTACTTCACCCATTCTCTCGGACACGGGGTAGGTCTTGAGACCCATGAAGGCCCCCGCCTCAGTCCCACCAACATCAAGCCCCTTCAGCCCGGTATGGTCGTCACCATAGAACCAGGTCTCTATTTCCCGGGATGGGGAGGCGCACGCTGGGAATACATGGCCGTCATCACCGAAGACGGCTGCCGGGTATTCTAGCGAAGAGGCACAGATATCCTTCCTCCGGGACCCGAAAGTCCTGACCGCCCCTGCGGACCGTCCGCTCTCTGGACGAAGACCGGAGCGTGATTATCTTTTCTTCATCGGAAGAAGGGCCATCCTCATCCGAGGACATCAAAACCACTCTTCAGGAGACTCTCATGATTCACCCCGAAAAGCGGCATTTCATCATTGTAGCAAAAACACTCGGCATACAGGTACTGCTGTTTGTCGGCATTCTGTTTACCGTCTGGGGATCGCAGAAGCTCTATACCCTCATTGATCCCGTCAAATTTCCCGTCTATCAGGCGGAACTCAAGGAAAACATGACGGAACAGGAAAAGGGAGCAGCACTCCTCTCCGCCCTGACGCACCGCATGGACGCCGAACTCCACTCCACCTTCGGATGGACGGCCAACGATATTCTGTTCAACCGCTGGATCATGGACAATCGTGCCTACCGGCAGTTCGGCACCTATGTGGCCACAAAGATGCTTTTCGACCACTACTCCACGGTTATCGCGAAGCTTGGCAACAACGACAGGGAAAACGACCTGCTCTACAACGCCCGCCTCAACTACTTTGCCATCAGTCCCCAGCGCTGGGGCATGCTGTTCATTCCCTCGGCTGAAGGTTCCTTCAAAAAGGCCCTGGCCATGACCGAACAGTATAAAAAGGATCTTCTTGCGGGCAAGGCCGTATACAACTGCCGCACCGACGACATCTATTCCGCCTTCAATCTCATTCTCGGAGAAACGGTATTCGGCTACGCTCTGGGCCTGCTCAACGACAGCCAGGATCTTCCCTTCTACACGCTGGACAATCGCATCTACGAAGCTCAGGGCGTCATCATGGTGGTACGCGACTACCTCAAGACCATGTATGAACTGTACCCTGAAATCGGCAACAAAAACAACGCTCAGAACATGGCCGAGGCCATGCGCTACATGGATCTCATCTGCAACTACGATCCCATGTACATCACCTCGTCGTTCAACTCGGGCGAGCTCATCATTTCCTACCTGCTCTTTGCCCGCAACCGCCTCACCGACATCCGCGACAGCCTGAGAATCTGATCTCCAGGGGACAACGACAGAAACCGTGGACGCCGGAAAGATTCCGTTCTTTCGTTCCGGTCCGATAGTGAACCTGCAAACAGAGGGGGGAGGAAACATTTCCTTCCCCTTTCCCTTATCATGGCCATGACAGTGCATCACCCAACCATCTCTCAGGAAAAACTGACGGAGCTGCGTCGATTATTTCATCGGCATGCCGAAACCGGCATGGCCGAATTCTGGACGACAGCCCGTATTGCGGAAGAACTGACAACATTCGATCTTTCTCCCGTCGTCGGAGAAGCGGTTTCCGCCCCGGAAGCCCGCATGGGCATGCCGGACGACTGCGTACTGCGGGAGGCAAGGGAGCGCGCCGAAAAGGAAAATGCCTCCCCGTTCTGGTTGAAACGGATGCAGGGAACCACCGGTCTTGTCGTGGATATTCGTCCCGATCTTCCGCTCCACACTGTGCTGCGTTTCGACATTGATGCCCTCAACGTGCAGGAAAGCCGATCGCAGGAACATCTTCCGACAAGAGAAGGTTTTGCCTCTCTTCACGACGGGCTCTGTCATGCCTGCGGTCATGACGGACACATTGCCGCAGGACTGGGCCTGGCCTGCGAGCTTGCGGTACGCCGGAATGAGCTGCGGCACAACGTGCGGCTGCTCTTTCAGCCGGGAGAAGAAGGCTGCCGAGGCGCACGGGCCATGGCGGCCGCCGGATGGCTGAACGGTGCAAAACATTTTCTGGCTGCCCACATCGGCATGTGGGCCGACAAAGACCATGTTCTCGTATGCGGTGCACGGGGCTTCCTGGCCACCACGAAATTCGACGTGGACTTTTTCGGCAGAGCCGCTCACGCGGGTGCGGAACCGCAGCGTGGAGCCAATTCCCTGCTGGCCGCCGCCAGCGCAGCCCTCAATATGCACGCCCTGCCCCGTCACGGAGAGGGAGATTCGCGCGTAACCGTAGGCATGCTCGAGGCCGGAAGCGGCCGCAACATCATCCCCGACCATGCACACATGACATGCGAAACACGAGGCGCCACCACCGCCGTCAACGACTACATGTTTGAACATTGCCGCTCCATCGTCGAACATACGGCAGCGATGTACGAACAGCGCTGTTCCCTTCGCCTCATGGGCGGTTCGGACAGCGCCAACAGCGATGAGTCCCTGATAAGAGTGATCCATGAGACAGCCCGCGCCGTACCGTGGTTCCGGGAGGAACTCATACACGACACAGCTCCCGGCTACGGCAGCGACGACGCATGCGTACACATGGCCGCGGTGCAGAAGCAGGGAGGAGACGCAGCCTATATCATGCTGGGAAGCCGCCTGGCGGCAGGCCATCACTCCCCGGACTTCGACTTCAACGAGGCTGTACTGCTGCCCTCCGTGACTCTTCTGACCCGGACCGTCCTGACACTCGACAACGTCTGATCCCTGATGCCAATGCCGCAATTTATTCTAACAATATAAAAATACCGGATATTGACTTGGCATTCCGAAAATGGGCATACTCTCTGGCAAACATTGCTGTGAGGACAAAAGCGGAAACACCACTGCTCAAGGAGAGTCTATGAAAAAATTTCTTTCTTTTCTGACTGCCGGTCTCGTCAGTGTTTTTCTTCTTGCAGCCGTCGCCGTTGCCGATGAAGTGAAAACCGATTACTTCACGATCACTCTCTCCGACGGATGGACCCAGCCTAAGCCCTCTCAGAGTGCCAACGGCATGGTCTCCACCATTTTACCGTATCCCGACGGCAAGGGAGCGGTAAGCATTACCGTCACGCCGGTTCCGCTTTCCGCCAAAGAGCTTGCCTCCCAGACGCTCAACAACATGAAATCCGGCGGGTTCACCGTCTCCGAGCCCATCGCTTCCGGCGACTCCTACATTGGAGAGTTCTCCCAGAAACAGGCCAAGGGCGTCAGCTACTTCAGCTCCAACGGTAAGATCGGCAGCGTCATCACCATCGTAGGTACCGATCTCAATCCCGGAAAGGCCTTTCTGAACAAGAACTTCAAATCGACGGACAAAAAGCTCTTCCCGGCTTCCTTCTGAACCGTTTTCTCCATACGCAGATCTTTCTGCTGGAACCATGACTGTGCCGCAACGCTGTGCGCGTGTTTTCCCTGGATCGATACTCGAGGGCGCCGGACAGGAAGCCCGCAGCCCCGAAAACTCAGAACTCTCCTGAATTCAACACAGCTGCAACGATCGGAATGTGCGCTCACGGCGTGCACTCCGATCGTTTATATACGCAGACAGCTCCCCCCATCGGGACGACAGGATTTCTTCTTTCTGGAAACGTCGCAAAACCTGCCCTCTTCCGTTCTCCTTTCTTCGTCGCCGCGCTTCAGGACGCTGAAGCCGTTTCGTCGTTACAGGAGAACGGAAACATATCCCATGCCGACGTTTTCATACAATATTCCACGCCAAAGTCTGCGGCATTCCGTTTTCCGGCAACAGAAGAACATCTTTCCGCAAAGTCCGTCTTCTTCAACGGTAATTCCTTTGCGATGAGAAAATGTACAGATTTCGATGAATTCCACCATACTTGTTCCGTGCCCCCGGAAAAACTGCATTCTTTCATCCCGTTCTGAAAAAAACATGCAGAATTAATCTTATCCGACAACATTCGATATTCACAAATTTATCAATTCAATACCTTAAAATCCCCTGTTTCTGCTTTTCAAAGCACAATACGCGGACTTTTCTACGCTCTGTCACTTTGTGCAATTTTTATTTTTTATGATATCAATATGCTATATCAATACTTTTCCCGTTTTTCCTTGAGAAAAAAACTACAGGCAAAAGTTTCACTTCAGCAGTAAAAAACCCTTGCATTGATTGTGGTTTTCCCTTTATCTTATTACCGTAAAAATTGTATCTACTCTGCTGACTTTTATAACCCTTCGGGGAGGGGATGTCATGATCAGTCCGAATCTCATCAAAGACCTGAGCGCTCTGCTGGGCGCCGAAAACGTATTCACCAGCGAAGCGGACAGGCAATGCTACTCCTATGACAGCGCCGTGCTGCCTCCCAAGGTACCGGCGCTGGTTCTCCGTCCCACGCAGACGGAACAGATCGGTGAAGTCGTCCGTCTCTGCTATGAGGCCGGACTCGCCATCACCGTGCGCGGCGCGGGTTCCAACCTTTCCGGCGGCACCGTCCCCGAC
>JAXVQY010000127.1:0-9676 GCA_037303805.1 bacterium
CGTCAGCGTCACGATTTCCTGTATCCGCGCTCTCGACATCCTCATTTCCCCTGAAACAGTCTGACAAACAACTCCTTTCCTTCCCGTTCCGTCAGCTCCCGGCACGCCGTGCAGTCTCTGCGGTCAAGTCTGCGGCAATGCGCGCACCGTATGTCCTGCAGATTTTCCGTCAGACTTTCCCGTGTCACTCCAGGCAGAAACGGTGTTTCTTCCGGCGTCCCTTCTCCGAGGGCGGCCCGTATTTTCTCCGCCTGAGCGTTCCACTTGCCCGGATACTTTCCAGCCAGAACCAGATAGACCGTGGCGCGTTTCAGTTCGGGATGTGCGCGGCAAAAGGCATGGACGGACACATACCGGTCGAGAACCTGTCCGCGCAGACGTTCAACATCAGTCACCGGAGCCGCCTTCGGCCTTCCGCTTTTTATCGAAAGCCTTTTCCCTGCGTTGCAGGTCCGAAAGCAGGATACCTATTTTCTCCCCATCCTGCATCCATACGAAAAGCGGAACACCGAAAGCCCGTTTGACGCGTGTGTCCAGGCTGGTCATGGAGTATCCCAGCTTGCGCCATATCGCCAGAATCTGACGCTTTTCAGCAGCATACGGCATACTGTCCGTAATTTCCACCCAATCCGGGCGTCCGTGCGGCGTCACATGATTGTTCCGGCTTTTCGTCGGAGCAGTGTACGTCACTCCGTACCGGGAAGCGAAAAGCTGCACCAGCCTGGAAAGCTGATTGACGCTCATATCCTTCCGGCTGGACACGCCGAACTCAGCGCGAAGCAAGTCACGGAATGCTTCTTCGTCCATGTTCGGAAGTTGCTTGCGGGCTATCTCAACCTTGCGGTACAGACCGAGGCGCATTTTCTTACTGTCCACGGTGGCCCTCCTTATGCACGACAACATTTTCCACCGGCACAAAAATACGTTTTCCGCCCAGAGATACATTGACGACCCAGCGCCCTGCGTAGTCAAGAACAGGCTCCGTATTCGTCCATGTTCCTTCATAAAAGCCGTCCGGCCTCAAGACGGAAACACGGGCATTACAGGGAATAACAGGAACAGGTGCGGGAGCCTTCAACCCGGACAAAGCAAGTTCCGTCACCAGTATGGTCAGCCCGTCGCGGGTGAAAAAACGCGGTTCGCCGTCTTCCGTATCAAGCCAGCGCCGGGCCAGCCGTACACGGTAGCAGTCCTCCGGCCCGCCGTACAGCGACGCCGGAGAAAGCTCCAATTTCACGCGCGACGCTCCGTTGCGCACGCTGATGGACGCGCAAAAGCTCCGGTTGTCCTTTCTCATGGCAGCCTCATGTCGGTATGCTTCACGCGGTCTCGAAGTTCCGCCTGCTTCGCATTGTTGAAGCGGTCCACCGTACCCACCAGATAGCCCGTGATACGCCGGATCCGCTCGAACTTCACGCCTTCACCTATGTAAAAAATTCCGCCGTCTTCCCCGCGTGGGATACGCTGTTTTATGTCGGTTTCCATTCTTCTCACCATATATTCAGAGCGTCTTCAAAGAATCTGAGCAGTTTGTGGATACGGTGATTCTTCGTTTTCTTCTTCAGTTCCGAATACTTCTCCACATACAAGTAAAGCTGCCTCGCTTCCTCTTGGTTGAGCAACACAAGGGGAACGTCCTGTTCAGCCGCTTCCGCAAAGCGTTCTCTGTAACGCTCGACAGTCTTGGTTTTCTTTGTAAGGGCCGCATACTCAGCAAGAAAAAGTCCAATTCTCTTCATCTCCTCACCTGTACCGGCAAGGATGACTTTCACTGGCCCAGAAGGATATGTTTTTTCATAGCTTTCCACTTCCAGCTCCTTGGCTGCATCATCAGGCCCGGCGCGCCACCGCCGGACGACGGCCCCGAAGGGCCGTTTCGCTTATCCTTTCAGGGCGTCCTTCAAGTCAGAACCGGGCACGAAATACACCTTCTTACCCGCAGGAATGTCGATAGGGGCACCCGTTCTGGGATTCCGGCCTTTCCTTGCGGCAGTTTCCTGCACCTTGAGCTTGCCGACGCTGGGTAGCGGTATCTCTCCACCGCCTAGAAGCTCGGCGGCGGCTACTTCACACAGGCTGCCCAGAGCAGCGTCCATGTCCGTCAGCGTCAGGTTACGTTCATGGGTGTTACGCGCCACTTCCAGAGCCTTTTCGATGAACTCGCGTTTCGTCATGTTTTCTCCTACTGTATGAGGTTGCGGGTTATGTTCTCCACGATGTCCTTGGGGTAACCATTTTGCAGAAGAAGCGTTTTCGCGTCCCGTGCAATGTCGGAACAGGCTTTTTTGCGTTCCCACGATGGCGCTTCCTTCCAGTCCCTGCGGGTCGTCAGCTCCGGTATATCTTCCGGCCTTGCGTTCGCGTTGCCTGTCAGCAGTTCAGCGAAACGAGCGCTCAGTGCTTCCATCTCCTTTTTGGTCAGGCGGTACGCCATAGAGCCTCCTCACTCCCTTGGGATGTCATCCTGTCGGATATCCACGAAGAAGGTTTCCCTCTGCTGGCGCTTCAGTCCGACAAGCTCCAGTCGCTCGTCGGACCAGCCCAGCGCCGTTTCCTTGTTGATTTCCTCTTTTATGCGGATGCCTTCCGTCAGGTTGTACTGATGGAGCTTTTCCAGCGTCATTTCTGCCGTTATACCCCGAATCTGCACGATGCTGGGATTACCGGTACGAAAACCGATGACGCCGAAGCCGAGGTCAAGGCTTTTCGCTTTGGAAAACAGCTCCTGCCGGTTCAGTTTGCCGTACACGGCCACGGCGTTTTCCAGCTCCTTGCGCCTGGCCGCCAAAGGTTCGGCAAGGCGGCTGGCTCTGGCCTTGGCCGCGTCTATGCTTTCACGCATTTCCGTCTCAAGAGCGGAGAGCTGGCGGTCCAGCGCGGCCATTTCCGCAAGAGTGCTTTTACACTGGGCAAGGTCGGCCACGATGTACGGGTCGGGTTTGGTCCTGGCCATTACAGCACCTCCTGAAGTGCGCGGGAGGGAAACACGCTCGACATGCGGATTCCCTTCGCCGTAAGGTGCACCTTCGGGCAGGGAAAGGAGATTTCCACTTCGTCCGCATTCCAGTACATGTTCACCACGGAAAGGTTGTTTTCCATGACTTCCGCCTGTTCGGCGGCGGCTTCCAGATTGTTCCTGCATAGGAGCAGAACACGGGCGTCGGTTTCGTTGGTAGTACGTTCGCGCAGCTCGCCGAGCATCGCGTGGATGGACATGAGTTCTTCTTTCAGCATGGTTCTTCCTCCATAAGATTTTCGTTCTCAGATTGCGTGACAGATTCAAAACGGGCCAGAAGTACATGACATGCTTCGGCAATGGAACGCGCCGTCTTGCGGGACCGAGGGTCCGCGCAGAGCATGAGACGGGTTATCGTTGCGGCGGCCACCCGTTCTCTGGCATAAGGGTCAGCCTCTCTGAGCGGGGGATAGGGCGTCTCCGGCGACATGTCCGCCTTCGCCGTACAGCGGTAGGCCATGGCGTTGCGTTCGGTTTTGCCCGTCTGCATGATGTAGTTTTCTTCTTCCAGCCAGTTGCAGTACCGGAGCGCCCGCGTGTAGGACACTCTCGTCATCATGGCGCATTCAGAAATGGTCCATCCCGGCTTTGCCTTGCGGACAAAACGCCAGAGGACTTCATAAGTTCTGGCTTCCCGCGGACGGTGCCTGAAGTTATAGACGAAGCATCCTGCTCGGACGCGCTGCACTTCCCCGTGCCTCGTCATGTCATTGATTTTGCTCCGAACAACAGCCTGCGCGGCGTCGTTGTCCAGTTCCAGAGCTTCATAAAGAAGCTGATAGCTGACTTCTTTCCCATCCGCGCCAAGGGACTGCATGGCCGTTCTGATTTTCTCGACGGTGAGCTTGTTTTCTTCCATGTGTCCTCCTACTTGCGCCGCCATGTACGGGCGGAAAGAGCCGTGTCCAGCATGGGGCGGTCCACAGTGAAACTGCCGCTGGCCTTTGCGGATTTTTCAAGCAGAATCATCATGTTTCTTACCAGACGGAAATCGCCCTCCGTGCGCTGCGCGATTTCGGAGGCCAGGGAAAGCTGAATGTCCAGTCCGGCAGCCTGCATGGCATAAAGGGCGACCTCGGAGGGGGATATGGGGCCGAACTCCACTTCATACGCCACGCGGGACCAGATGCGCCTGCGCTCGGAAAGAAGCCCGAAAATGCCTTCTTCACCTATGAGGACAACGGGCGCTCCTGTCATTTCGTGAATGTCCCGCAGGTCTTCTATGCGGTCGATTTTGAGGCGGTCGGCTTCGTCGATGAAGAGCGGCTTCCGGTCTTCCTGCAGAAGTTGGACAATCATCTCCTTGCAGCGGTTGCCCGTATGGCGAGGCATGTCCATGTTCTTTCCGCGTACTTCAAACAGCAGGCGCTGCAGGAATGCGGTTTGGCTCCACCCCTGCCAGACGCGGACATACGCGCCGCCACGCATGAAGTGATACCGGTCGGCGGCTACCGATTTTCCTCGTCCGGCCTGTCCGTAGGCCAGCACGAAGCCGGAAAGTCCGCGCCCCGCGCCGACCACGTCGTCCACGGCATTGTCGAAGCGACTCATGGCTTCGGTTTCTATGATGGTTTCGCGCATGTTTTCCTCCATCTATGCGGACTGCATGGCCCGCTTGCTTTCATACATTTCACGCAACGCCGCGTAGCGGTTCTTCAGGTAACGCTCAAACTCCGGCGTCGTTTCATACGTTTCCATCCACGCCTCGTCAGCCGGAACAAGCTCCAGCGCCTGCTCGTATTTCACGCCGAACAGATAGGCATAGCGTTCCTGGGAGTCCTTCCAGCGCATAAGGCCAGACGGCGTATAGGATGGAGCCGCTTCCATTTCCGCGCGGGCTTTCGCCTTGGCGGCTTCCAGTGCCGCTTCCTGTTCCGGGGTAACCTTGGGTGCGTTCAGACGGATGACTTTCCGGGGCGTCGCATTGTCCGTGGATACGGGCAGAGCAACAGCAGGAATGTCCAGAGATTCCATGTGCGCCCGTGTCCCCGGCAGAATGTCGTTTTGCAGAAGCCCGCGCACCAGCGCCGTGGTTCCGGCTTCCTGGCTTTTCTTCAGGGCGATGCCGGCACGGAGTTCTTCCTGCTGTTCCGCCGTACCGAGCGCCCTCGCCGCGGGGTGAAGTCCGCTGGCGATGCGGTAATACTCGCGGTCCTTCGCTTCGCAGAGAAAGTCCCCGTCCAGCGTGTACACAAGCACCCTGTACGGGTCCAAGTGCTCGTCATACCGTACAAGAACCGGGTGTCTGCGGGAGTAAAGCCGCTCATGCCAATACAGATGCCCGTTGACGCGGATACCGTCCTTGGTGATGGTGCTGACCTTCTTCTGCATCATCATGAGCGTCAGCTTTTCCATGTCCTGCGGGGAAAGTCCGTCCCCTCGTCCCTCCATGAGAACGTCGCCGGGCGTGCGTCCGTGAAGGTGTGTGCGGTACTGCGGGCGTGCCGCGTATTCCGCGAACCAGCGGGCCACCTGGATATGGGTTTCTTCAAGAGATAAAGGGCGTCCGCCCAGAGTTTCATAGAGCTTGCGGTGAACATCCTCGCCGCGCTTCATACGGGCAGGCTTGTGAGCAATGTCGTATCCCGTGTAGGAAGGCATCCACGATTCCAGTTCCCGGAGCGTTCCGAAAAAGCGTTCAATAGGCTTACTTTGTCCGTGATACGGCCAGGCATGAATCACCGTGCAGCCGAGGTCTCGGTACAGCCCCAGAAATCCGGCCTGTTCAAAGTCGTCGCAGCCCTTAAAATACTTCGCCCGGAAGGCGCGTCCGTTGTCCAGATAGACCACGCGCGGAAACTTCCCCAGCAGAATACAGGAGCGCCGGAACGCCGCCGATATGCTGTCCGTGTTTTCCGTGGCCATGATTTCCCACCCCAGAGGGCAGTTGCTGGCTCCGTCGTAAAACAGCACGATGGTCATGCGCGTGGGCTTGCCCGTCGCGGGATTGACGGTCTCAAAGTTCAGAGTGTGACCATCCGCAATCACCACGTCGCCCACTTCCACAAGGTTCCAGTCGCGAAGCAGGGAAATGGCGCATTCGTCGTTCCATGCCTTCTTGCCCTTGCGGAAGTACGTCCATGAATCGAAGCATTCCTGCATGTACTGCTTCACGAAACGCCGGATGGTGGGTTCGGAAAGCATGTAGAGACCTTCGGCCTTGAACAGCTTTTGAGCTTCCCGCACGCAGTAGCTGATTTGAGGCTGGTTGGGGTTCAGTGCCAGGGCAATGATGATGTCCCTGTGCTTCTGTTCCACCATGGACTTGCCCCTGTGGCCTACGCCACGCCCGTCCGCCAGCGCAAGAACGCTGCCCGAACGCTTCTGCTCAAGGTTCCACCGCTCCAGCGTCTTCCACGATACCGAACCGATTTCCTGCAGGAGTTTCGGCCAGGCTCCGGCTTCATAGGCGCGGATGAACTCCGCTTTCTGCTCCTTTGTCGCACCGAACTTGCGCTGCCAGGCAAGGTACTGCCGAACCAGATCGGCACGGGCCAGCGCCTGATAACGCCGCCGGTCGTCATGGATGGCCGCCTTTATGCCGGGAAACTGCCGTGACGGAGAAGGGAGAGTTTCTGCGGCGGGCACGATGGCCTGAGAAGCCCGCTCCTCCGCCATGCGTATTGCAAGGCGCGTTTCTTCAGGCATGGAGGAAAGCAGCCACTCCTTACCGCCGCCGCGTCCGGCACGTTCGCGAGCTTGCCAGTGCTCGCGTTCCGCACGGAGAAACACACTGCGCATAGTCGAAAAGCCGAATAGTCCGGCGAGCTCTCGCGTTGTGTATATTTCCTTGACCGCCATGCCAGCCCCCCCTATGCCGCGCTTGTTACACGACGGGGATCAAACAGCAGGTTCTCAGGAATCCCGAAAGAGCGGAGCGCGTCCAGTACGCGTGGACTGTGCCGAAATCCGTTCATTGTGGCGGAAACGGTCTGCGGCGTCACACCGGCCACCTCCGCCACGTCCATAAAATTCTTTCCTTTGTCGTCGAGAAGACGCTGTATCTCACGCTTGGATTCAGCGCGTCCTCGTCCGTATGGTTGCAACTTGCTCATGGAGTCCCTCCATCCGAGCTTGAAACTTGTCATTGCTAAAATGAGGGCGGCCTGCTATGGCTGATTTATCAAGTGATTTTTCAACCGCCCGTGGTTTTATTTAGTCCGATTTATACCGAGCAGTCAATAAAAAACTGGTATAAACTTTGAAAAAATCAGCTTATCTGATAAAATCAAATAAATTACACAGTTACATAAGGCTATTCGGTATAAACTTTGGTATAAACTTCGGGCGAAGGAAGTTTATACTCATGAACGATATCGCCTCGCGATTAAAGCATGTGCGTGGAAAACGTAGTGCGAAAGAATTTTCTGCACTGATTGGCTGTAGTATGCAAACCATCTACCGCTATGAGTGGGGAGAACGTGTCCCCGACGATCACTTTCTCGAAGTAGTGGCGGAAAAAACAGGCACGTCGCTAGATTGGTTGAAAGGGGATAGTTTAGACCGTATTATTCCGGTAGAAAATTCATCGCATAAAAAAAAGCCTCTCTCGGCAAAACAATACTATGCGGAGTTAGAAGCTCGCTTAGAGAAAGCAGAGTTAAGACTCGAAGGCATCGAAGAAGAACGCAGAGAACTGGCGGCAGAGACTCGTAGCCTCTACCGAGAAAAAGAACAGCTCCTACGAGAGAAGGAGGAGTTACTGCGTGAAAATGGAACCCTCCGAGAGAGGCTGGCTAGGCTCGAAGCAGAACAGGGCAGGCAAAACACGGTCCAGAATGACAAGAAGATTTTTCCTGGCCTCTTTGACGAGCAGAGGACTACCCCCTCCAGTAGTTCCGCACCGTGCGACCACAAGTAACCGCCGTGTTCCTTCTTCCTCGACGGAAAACACAAAAAAAGCCCCGGTTTTGTGTCAGTTTTGACACGCGCCGGGGCTTTTCCGTTCTCAACTTTGGTGACAATCGGGCCTTAAAACTGCCTTCTGTTCTCAACTCTTTTTTTCATCGCTTTTTCGGGGCCTGGAAAGCTGTAAGTCGGCGTCCGTCAAGTAAAAGTCAAGCATTTGTCAACCTCAATCCTTCTCTCCCGCCATTCTCAACTATCGTGACGCCCTATAATGAGCTCATGCCTCCGGCCTTCAATATTCCCAAGATACAGACCAATATTCCCAATGTCTCGGGATTGATCCGGCGGCAGGAAAATGAGTTTGCTCTGGAAAGTGTCTTTAATCGTTTTCTGGAAAAATTTCTGCATGCATCCGTGGTCATCGACGATCAGAACAACGTCATTCATTTTTTCGGAAACTATGCCGACTATCTGAATATTGCTCCCGGCAGGGCCACCTTCAATTTCTTTTCTCTGGTGAACAAGGACGTCAATCTTGTTTCTTCCACGGCAATAAGTCGTTGCCGGGCGGAGCGCTGTGCCGTCACTTATACTGATATCTCCGTCAATACGGCGACAGGCCGTAAGATTATTGATCTTTCGGTTCAACCCGTTTTTGATGCTTCAAACATTCATACCGGGCTTCTGGCCATACTTTTTATTGAGCAGGGGACATTGCAGCCGGAGGGGCTCACGGAAAAATATGACATTAATACGACGGCAGCTCAGCGTATCACCGATCTGGAACATGAACTTCAGGTTTCCCAGAATGATCTGCGTTCTACCATAGGAGAATTGGAAACCGTGAATGAGGAGCTGCAGGCCGCCAATGAAGAACTGCTCACGGCCAATGAGGAACTGCAGAGCTCCAACGAAGAACTGCAATCGGTCAACGAGGAACTCTATACCGTGAATTCGGAATTTCAGCAGAAGCTCGACGAGTTGACCATGATGACCAATGACCTGTCGAATTTCCTGTCTTCTACGATGATAGGTATTCTTTTCGTGGACAGTGAGCTCAACATACGTAAGTTTACGGAGTATATCGGCCGGGAGTTTCAGTTGGTAAGTCAGGATGTGGGCCGTCCCATACAGATCTTTGCGCACAGCTTTCCGGATGAGAACATCGTGGAGGATGCCGGAACCGTACTGAAAAATCTGACGCCCATCGACAGAGAAGTCACGGGGATGAACGGTCGATTCTATACCATGCGCATAGCTCCGTATCGTACTACGGAGAACAGTATCCGGGGGCTCGTCATTACAGTTATCGACAGTCTCGGAGAAGGGCAGAACCGTAATATCCAGGAAACGGAAGAATCAGGTCATCCTGTCTCTGGAGAGTAGAACTCGACCGGTCTTTTTCCGATCGTAAGCGGTCCATCTCTTCCGTAAGGACGAGAGAACGTACACGCGGGATATTTTTGTCTTTTTACGTGCTCGACGCCGTTCTGGTAAATTCTGCTGTAACATTCGGATATACCTTACTCTTTTGCCTGTATTCCATCAAATGTATGGTATGTCGACAGGATATCAAATGAGGATGTCGGAAGTGCGGAGTACGAGGTTGTACCTGCCATGCCGACGTTCATGAGACGGAGCCGGGCGCTCTTCGGCATTCCATAATCGTTATCTGATGAACTGTGATCTCGCAGAGACCGATAATTCTTGCTGCGTTCATAAGGCTTAATTGCGTACTTATGGCGGATATTTTCGATCATCTTGTGATCGAAAGGCTTGCCTTTTAGAAAAAATATGGCTACTTACTTTATC
>JAXVQY010000128.1:0-2762 GCA_037303805.1 bacterium
GCCTTACAGGCGCACAAGAGGAACCACCGGCTATGCCGGTGGGGCCCCTTTTTATACGGAGTCTTTTTTCTCAAAAGAAAAATCATACGTCTGTTCCGCGGGCAATAACATCGGAACAGCGGCCGATATCAGCGGCCTATCTTTTTTTTCATGGCCTCGACGGAGAAGTGTTCCAGTTTGTGGATGCGCAGCAGGTAAAGCAGGGCGGCCACGCTGAGCCCGACGATGAGGGCCACCCAGAACCCCAGGACGCCCAGAGGCTCCGGCGTCAGCATGTCGGTCATGCACAGTATCCATCCCAGCGGCAGGCTTACCACCCAGTAGGCGATGAAGGAGATGCAGAAGATGGCTCTCGTGTCGTTCCATCCCCGCAGGGCACAGAGCGTATTCGTCTGTATGCCGTCGGGGAACTGATAGAAGACTTCGCAGATGAGCAGAAGACTGGCCATCTGTATGACGGCGGCATCGTCGGTATACAGGGCTGCGACGGGATAACGCACCAGATAGATCAGAGCGGCCAGAACGCAGGCCATGGCCAGTGTGATGGTCAGCGCCGTGAGCCGTGTCCTTTTGGCATCGCTGATGCTGCCTGCTCCGAGCAGCGTTCCTACGCGGATGGTGGATGCCGCACCTATGGAGAAGGGACACATCCATACAAAGGCGCTGACGTTGATGGCAATCTGATGTCCGGCCACGGTGGTGACGCCGAGGGGGGAGACGATGAGCGCGATGAGGGCAAAGGCCGCCGTTTCATTGAGCATGGCGAAGGCACTCGGCAGACCTATGCGGATCACTCGTTTCAGCACGGCCGGAGACGGTTTTTCCAGTGCCGGAGCGGCTCTGTCGGTATGACGGACGAAAAATATCATGGATGCCGCCATGACCCAGAAAAGAATGGCCGTGGCTACGCCGCAGCCTGCCGCTCCCAGGGCGGGCAGTCCGAACTTGCCGAACACGAAGATGATGTTGAGCGGCACGTTGAGCGCAAGTCCCACGAATCCTGCCACCATGGCAGGGCGGGTTCGTCCGTGTCCTTCCAGAAAGCAGCGCTGCACCACGAAGAGCATGAGGGCAGGCACTCCCCAGAGCACGGCAAAGAGGTATTCCGACGTTTTCCGTGCCAGCAGGGCATCCATGGTGCCCCATATCGGGATGGTCTTGCTGATGGTCAGAAACACGGCCATGAGCAGCAGAGAGATGCCTGCGGCCAGCCAGAGCCCTTGGCGAAGGAAGTGACGGCTCTGGACTCTGTTGCCTGCGCCGAGCGACTGCGCCACCAGCGGTGTTATGGCCATGATGAGTCCCTGTCCGAACATGGTGCCGGGAATCCAGAATGAGGTGGCGACGGCCACGGCGGCCATATCGACGGGGCTTGCCCGGCCCGCGACCACGGTATCGACGAAGGACATGGCTATCTGCGCGATCTGGCCGAGAAAGACGGGAACGGCGAGAAGGAACAGGTTGCGTGCTTCCTGTTTGCTGAAATGTCTGAACATGATGGCTCCTCCCGGTGGGAGAGGAGGTCTTGCGGGGAAGAGAAGCAGGCCTCAGCATCAGACCGGCTTCCCTGTTTCGAACCTCATCCCTTTTGCAGATCAGTGTTGGAAAAGCGGCGCTTTGTCTTCAGCGCATTGTCGGTGTCGACGGACGGTCCGGCCTCGGAGGCGGAAACGACGTCCGGTCACAAAAAAAAGAGCTTCCCGGTTCCCGGGCGACATGACTTCCGAACAACGATTTCAGAGAAAAACATGCTCACCTTGTTCGGGCGGCCGGTATTTCGGAAAAGTGCCCGCCGAAGGTCGGAGGCGGATGTGCGCAGCGGAAAGGCCGGGGAAAGAGTCGCCTGGCGGCGCAGCCCGTCCCGGCTGTTCTGTCCCACGACGGGACTTTTCAAAAAGCCGGAGTTCATCGGTGGAAACTGCGGCTGCGGAGGCCGGAAAAACGGATGTTCGCCGTCCCTGATGCCGTTCCGGTATGCTTGGTGCTGCTCAGGGCAACCGTCTTTCCCGGAACGGGAACGGACCTCTGCGTCTGCCCAGAGCAGAGCGTTCTTCTTGTCTAAACGTTTAAACTCGAAAACCCGTCAGCCGCCGAAGCGGGAGACGGGATCGAGTCCTTGACGGAAAGACCTTACTTGCCCAGCTTCTTGAGGAGGGTACGCACGGTATCGGACAGTTCGGCGCCCTTGCCGACCCAGGCCTGGAGCTTTTCATTGTCGATGCTCAGGGTGCCGGGGTTGGTGTTGGGGTTGTAGTAGCCCAGAAATTCCAGCGGACGGCCGTCACGGCGGCTGTCACTGTTGATGGCCACGATGCGGTAGAAGGGGCGCTTCTTGGAACCAGAGCGGGTCATTCTCACTTTAACGGACATATCTCACTCCTGATAGGGATAGGCAGCGGGGCTACCTTTTTTTGTTTTTACGTTTCTGCTTGTCGCGTTTCTTCTTGGTAGCGGACTTTCCGCTGCCAGGTATTCCGGGCACTCCGCCGGGCAGACCCGGCATACCGCCCATTCCCGGCAGGCCACCCATGCCGGGCAGACCACCCAAGCCCGGCATGCCGCCCATGCCTCCCAGACGGTTCATCATGCCCTGGGGAATACGGGGCATGTGACGATTGGGCTGCATCATGGACTGCATCATTTTCTTCATCTGTTCGAACTGGCGCAGAAGCGTGTTCACGTCCTGCACCTGTGTGCCCGAACCTCTGGCGATGCGGGCCCTGCGGCTGCCGTTGATGATATCGGGGTTGCGGCGCTCCTGA
>JAXVQY010000129.1:0-8555 GCA_037303805.1 bacterium
GGGATATGGCCAGAACCCTCGGCTACACCGTGCCCCAGCACTTCATCATCGTGGCGGCTCAGGGCGTCGGCGGCGCCATGGGCAACATGATCTGCATTCACAACATCGTGGCTGCCTGCGCCGTGCTCGGCCTCATCGGCAAGGAAGGCGATATTCTCCGTCGCACGGTCAGCCCCTTCATCCTCTACGGCATCGCCGTGGGTATCGTGGCCTTCATCCTGATGTAACCCCCTTTTACTGACCTTCGAAAAAGGCCGCCTCCGGGCGGCCTTTCCTTTTCCCTCACCGGAGACGAACGCCCCTTGTTCAAGCACTTTTCATCTTCATCCGGGATGCCGAAAACTTCGTGTCTGAAACGCCCGGTTCCCCGCTTTTCTCTCCGGCACAACGGCGCTACCATGACCTCGGAAATTATTGCCGCAGCGCAGGAGAGTATCCATGGAGCAGCATTCCTTTTTCGACAACGACGCCTCCCAGCCTCTGGCCGCGCGGCTTCGTCCGCGCACACTGGAGGAATTCTTCGGTCAGGAACATCTTCTCGGCAAGGACAAGGTACTGCGCAGACTCATAGAATCCGACCAGATCTCCTCCATGATCTTCTGGGGGCCTCCCGGAGTGGGAAAAACCACGCTTGCCCGCATCATTGCAGGGCGCACGAAGTCCGGTTTCATCGACTTTTCCGCCGTCACGAGCGGCATCAAGGAAATTCGGGCCGTCATGCAGCAGGCGGAAAAAGATCGCCAATACGGCAGACGAACCATACTCTTCGTTGATGAGATACACCGATTCAACAAGGCTCAGCAGGCTGCCTTTCTGCCCTTTGTGGAAAAAGGCAGCATCATACTCATAGGAGCGACCACGGAAAATCCTTCCTTTGAAGTGAACGGAGCTCTGCTTTCCCGCTGCAAGGTTTTCGTGCTTCATCAACTGTCCGAAAAGGACATGACGGCTCTGCTCGAAAGAGCTCTGCACGACAAGAGAGGCTTCGGAAATCAGCATATCATCATGCCGCCGGACATGCTGGATATCATTGCCGCCTTTTCCAACGGCGATGCCCGTTCCGCGCTATCCACACTGGAAATGGCGGTGCTCAACGGGAAAACGGACGGAGACACCGTGCATATCTCCAAAGAAACACTGGAAGAATGCACGTCGCGCAAATCGCTGCTCTACGATAAAAAAGGAGAAGAGCACTACAATCTCATCTCTGCGCTGCACAAATCCATGCGCAATTCCGATCCGGATGCCGCCGTATACTGGCTTGCCCGCATGCTGGAGGCAGGCGAGGATCCTCTTTACATTGCCCGCAGAATCACGCGCTTCGCCAGCGAAGACGTAGGCCTTGCCGACCCCCATGCCCTGGATACGGCTGTATCCGCCTACCAGGCCTGTCACCTCATCGGCATGCCGGAGTGTTCCGTGCATCTTACGCAGGCAGTGGTGTATCTCTCCCTTGCCCCCAAATCCAACAGTCTTTATGTCGCCTATACCCGGGCCAGAAAAGATGCGCTCTCCATGCTCGACGAGCCCGTCCCTCTGCAGCTGCGCAATGCCCCCACAAAACTCATGAAGGAACTCGACTACGGTAAGGGATATCAGTATGCCCACCATGCGGAAGAACGTCTGACAAACATGCATTGTCTGCCTGATGCACTTCTCGGCAGAACCTACTACACGCCCACGGAACAGGGACTCGAATCCAGATGCCGCCAGAGACTTGAGAGCATCAAGGCATGGAAACAGGCCCATGAGGAAAAAACATCGTCCGCCGACCCCCAAAAAACGGACAAGACAGATCATTCTCAGGAAGAGTGACGAAGGCGACGGACGCGGAGCATCGAGCATCCTTCGGCGAAGAGGTTCCAGAAGACGCCAGTGGGAGACCGTCTGAACCTCTCCGCCGGAAAGACTATCCGCGATGCTGCTCCCAGGCCGCATACGGATTCTGAACGCAGTACTTACCGCCGCTGGCTTCCACACCGCAGCCTGTAATGAAGCTGGCAGCATCAGACGCGAGAAACACCACAAGGTGTGCGATTTCTTCCGTTCGACCGTACCGGTTCTGCACCGCCTGACGCTGAACCATGCCGTCACCATACTCTCCGACGACCGCAGCATTGATGGCGGTCAGGACGAAGCCCGGCATATAGGCCACCACACGAATATTATCCGGGGCAAGCTCTGCCGCCATGACCTTCGTCATGTGACTGACGGCAGCCTTGGTAATGCCGTAGGCGCCGCGGCCTCCGGTCGGCATGATGGAGGCATAGGAAGAGGCATTGACGATGACGCCTCCCCCGGCCTTTCTCAAGTAGGGAATGGCCGCGCGTGATCCGTACAGTACGCCGTCCACATTGACGGCAAACGTCTCCTTCCAGAGATCCAGGGGCATATCTTCCAGATTTCCCTTGGGATAAATACCGGCATTGTTCACCCATACATCCAGCCCACCGAAAGCCTCCGCCGTTTCCGCAGCCAGACGTGTCATATCCTCCTGACTCGTCACATCCGCCCGCACGGCCAGCACAGGCTTTCCGTCATATTCCGCACGAAAATCCCTCAACCTGCCTTCGGAACGACCGCACACGGCGACCCGGCAGCCTTCCTCAAGGAAGGCATCCACGCAGGCTTTTCCTATTCCCGCCGTTCCGCCCGTAACGACCACGACCTTATTGCGAAGTCCGAGTTCCATAGATTTTATCCTCACCGTCTGCAAAAGATTCCGTTCTTCATGCCGCCCCGATTCCGCGTCTTCCGCTCCGAAGTCTCAAAGCCGACTTCCGGACAAGACGAGCTCCCCGGCAGGCCGGAAGACCGAAACGGTGCGGCATCTGTTGCCCTTTTCTCAAAAAGTATCCTTCCCGGGGCACGGGCTTCCGTCCTCCGGAAGCCGTCATGACTCCGGGGAGGCCTGCTTGCCGCCGTCAATGATGGCAAGAACTTCGTCCACCAGTTCCTTGCCGCCTACCTTGTCGTAAAACTCCGGCCAGATGGAGCGTGCTCTCTCCATCCACACCTGCTCATCCTCCAGAGGCACCATGATCATGCCGTGATCAACGCACTGCTGGTAGGCGTTCGCTTCCTGTTCGGCCGCCCACTTCCATTCATGTTCCACGGCCTGTTGTGCCGCTCTGTCCACGAGTGCACGAGTCTTGTCGTCCAGTTTGCGATACCATTTCTCACTGACCAGAATGGGACCGGTCCATACAAGATAATGCACGGGGGTGATATACTTCTGAACTTCCCAGAACTTCTGGGCCCTGTTCACGGAATGAGGATTTTCCTGTCCGTCGATGACTCCCTGCTGCAGACCGTTGAAGGTCTCCGTCCATGCCAGCGGATGCGGCTCAACACCCCAGGCACGGAAAGCCGCGAGCTGCAACTCCACGGCGGGCACCCGGATTTTCAACCCCTTAAGATCCTCTATGGTATGAATGGGCTTTTTGGAGTTGGTAATCATACGATAATCACCGTGCAGCCAGGCCAGGGGCCGGGTACGGCTCTGCTCGGCGCACAGATCCGCCAGTTTCTTTATGAATGCTCTGTCGGAAAAAACCTTTTCCGCATCTTCCATAGAAGGAAAGATATAAGGAAGGTAGAAAAGACCGGCTGCCGGGGCAAACGGCGTAAGATTGCCCGTCGACATCTGGGCAAATTCCAGCTCCCCTGAACGGCACTGCTTCACATTCGCCTGCTCATCCCCCATGGATCCGCCGTAATAAATGGTGACCCGGATATTTCCGCCCGACTCTTTCTCAAGAATTTCCTTAAATTTATCCAGTGCTACAGCCTGAATCTCATCACCTGCGGGATTAGCCGTGGCTCCGCGGATGTTCATTTTCGGATATTCCGCCGCGCAGACGCCGACGGTGGAAAAAAGAAGGGCAAGGGCAACGAGACCGCAAGCAATATTTTTCATAGCTCTGCTCCTCAGACTGACGTACCGTAACCATGGACACCGACTTTTACGCCGCCGCGCGTTCCGAGAAACTCACGACGTATGCCGAACCCCGCCTGCAGCTTTAATGCCGCCTCACTCTCTGACCATGACGCCTGCCTCCTGTCATTGATTGGCATGCTCAAGCGCTCCGGACTCGAAGCAACAGCCGCGCTCTCCGGAAAATTCACCGTACGCTCTGAAACTCTCCAGTACGGCCGGCCGACGCCGCTTTCAGACAGCATCTCCGAACCATGACCGCTGCCTGACGAAAAACATATATTTGGCGTGACGATATCATACGTCACACCATTTCGCAATATGCCGTAAAGAACAGAGGGTTCGACTTACGGGAGCCGTTCCGCTGCACAACGACAAGACATTTCCGCCATGCCGCACCGGATGAACGTCATATCTCCCCTGTCCGGAACACTCGAAGAACATTCAGCACATGATTTCCGTCACCGTTTTCAAAAGAAAAAAACTATTCTTCTTTCTGAAGCACACCGTACGTACAGAAGCATTCTCCGCCCTTCACAAAAAAGCTAAATTTTATTAATAAAACTTTATTTGACAAGTAATACTTTTTTCATCTACGCTTGAATTTCCTATTCCTCCAGTACAGAAGCAGCTCCGTGACCGCATCTCTTCCGCAGCCCTCTCGAAAGGCGACAAACGCCGCGTCCCGTATCGATCTGCCGTCAAGGATCGAACTTCTGCGTCTCACCCTTCCGCAGATGGGGCTCATGCTCTGCCATCTGGCCATATCCATGACTGACGTCTGGGCTGCCGGAAAGCTCGGCCAGGCCGTACAGGCCGCTACAGGCGTAGTAACGCAGATCTTTGCTCTGCTCATGCTTCTGACCTCTCTTGTCGCCAGCGGCTGCATGGCCACGGTAAGCCAGTCTCTGGGGGCAGGGCTTCCGCTGCGTGCCAACCGTTATGCCGGGCTCATCATCTTGCTGTCCGCCGCCATGGGAACCATGGTGGGCATCGCCGCGCTTTTTCTGGCTCCGCTCATCTTCCGCGTCATGGGTATTTCCGACGAGGTACGTCCCGCACTCTCCGTCTTTTTCACCGCCTACTGCTGTCAGCTGCCTTTCTACTATGTGCTCATCATGGTCAACTCCATCTTCCGGGCCTACAAAAAGGTGCTGTTCCCGCTGCTCACCCTGTTTTTCATGGCCGTTGCCAATCTGATCGGCGACATGGGCTTCGGACTCGGCATGTTCGGTCTTCCGGCCTTCGGCGCGGCGGGCATCGCATGGACGACCTTTGTCTGCGCGCTACTCGGCCTTTCAAGCAATCTGGCACTGGCCGGACGCTACGGTCTGCTCAGGCGCAAGACTTTTGCCCCGTGGCGCTGGAACCGCCGGGCCATGCCCTATCTGTTCCGGGTAGGCATGCCTTCGGCCGCAGGACAGATCATCACACATCTGGGAAGCCTGACCACGCTCGCCATCATCGGCCTTCTGCCCGACAGTACCAGCGCTCTTGCCGGTATGAGCGTAGGAAGCAGGGTGCATGCCATTCTCATGTTTCCTCTGGGAGCCCTGAACATGTCCATGGTCATTCTCAGCGGTCATCTGCTCGGCGGCGGAGCCCGTGAAGAACTCTATACTTTCGGTCGCAAGGCTGCCCTCATTACGGGACTTGCCCTCATTCCCCCGTCGCTGCTGCTGTGGCTTCTGAAAACTCCGGCCGCGGCAGTCTTTTCCGATGAACCGACCGTCATCGCGCAGGCAGGACTCTTCCTTCTGTTCGCCTGCCTTTCCGGGCCCCTCACAGGTATGACCGGCATGCTGAATGCGCTGTTCTCCGGTGCCGGAGCCACCATTCTCTCCTGCCGTGTCGGCGCCGTCACCTGCTGGATCGTGGGCATTCCTCTGGCTCTCGGCCTCGGCCTCTGGCTGGACTTGGGGGCAGGCGGCGTCTACGCCGCCGGTGCGGCGGGACAGGCTGCCGCCTTTCTCTGGACCGTCCGTATCTTCCAAGGAAAAAAATGGCTTGAATACGGCCTGCGAAAACGGCAAACTGCCTGAAAACATGGAGGTATCCATGACGGAACATGCCACCGCCGACCAGAACGGTCAGACGGAAAGAAAAACGCTTTCGCCTTCGCTGGAAAATTATCTTGAAATCATTTTTCTGGAGGAAGCCAAAGACGGTGCGGCCCGGGCCAGTTCCATAGCCGATGCCGCAGGAGTAAGCCGTTCCACCGTGACGAGCACGCTCAAGGTTCTCAAGTCCATGGGACTTGTGGAATATCAACCCTACAGTCTCATCCATCTCACGGAGGAAGGCCGTATCATAGGGCGGGACATCACGCACAGACACATCATTTTCCGGGAATTCTTCCTCCATGTACTGCAACTGGAGGAATCGCAGGCCGACGCCGTGGCCTGCGAACTGGAACATGTGGTACCGCCCCACGTCATCCGTCGCTGGGGTCAGTTCGTTCTTTACCTGCGCAACAGAGATTTCTGGAAAAACTGGCGGGAAGACTATCAGGCGGAACGCAAGGAACTCCTGCGCACCATGACCGGGACCTTCAGCAACATGGGTTCTCTGGACAATCAGGAAGAGGTGCAGGAACTGGCCCGCAAATACCGCTGATACGGGAATCTTCTTTTCCTTTCTGTGTGAACAGGCCGGGATGGTTCTCATCCCGGCCTGTTCAATAACGCATTGGTGCTGCATCCTGTGGCCTCGGAGGAATATATCTTTCCCTCTGTACCATGCCGTCGGACGCGCCCCCTTCATCTGTCCGTCAGGCGGTAATGAACGGGGATAAGGACATGAAAGCCTCCCTCTGTCCCCACGTTCAGTCCCACGAGTTTTTCCCCCAGTCTTCTGGCCGCCGCATCGAGCACGGCCCGTCCCGATTCTCCGGACAAGGTGCAGGAGTCCACCGTTCCGTCTGAAGACACATGCACCAGCAATCGACAGGTCCCCTCCGCTCCGGATCTTCTCCCCTGCCTGGGGTACTGCTTATATTTTTCCACCGCCTGAAGCAGCACGGCAAGGGCCCGGCCTTTCCAATCCGCTTCCGGCTTTTCGCTGCCCGCCGCACCCGGCAGGGATACCCCGGCCGTGCCGGAAGCGCTGCCCGTCTTCTCCGGCTGCGTTCCCAAAGAATCGGCCTTTTCCCGGACTTGAGAGACTTTCCTTTCCGTCTTCTCGACAGGTTTCGGCTTCTTTTTCGGCTTCGGTACGGGCTTCGGCGCGCTCTCCGGTTCCGTCCGGACTTCCGGCTCAGGCTTTTTTTCCGCCGCAGGTTCAGGTCGGGCTTCCTGCCGGGGCTGTTCCGGGATCTCGAAGGTCGAGTTCTGGGCAAGCAGTTTCTTCATCTCCGGCTGCGGCGTCTTCGACGCAGGAACCGTGCGGAACTGAGTCTGCACGAACGCCACCTTTCTGCTATGCATGGCCGGAACCGTCAGAGTCCTTTCTGTGTACAGGACAAACACGCTCAGCATGCTCAGCGTCATCATCCCGATCATGCCTGCGGCGGCCGCATTCCTGCTGCGGCGCCGTGCCGTCAGTCCATAAGGCATACGTACCGGACAAGATACGCTAACGGGTTCCTGCCTGTTGAGTGCTGATGACAAAACGGCCCCCTTTTTTCACCTTGGCTATGTCCACCACACCGACAAAGGCCTCGAACGGAGCCTTCTGATCCACATAAAGATTGAGCAACGCTTCCGGCCGCTCCGAAAGAACGGCAACCAGCTCGCTTTTGTCGATCTGCCGTCCCTCGTAATGCAGACTGCCGTCGGCCTTGATGGATATGACCTGTTCCCGGCGGTCATCAGAGGCCTCGGCCTCGCTGGACTCGGGAAGAAGAATATCCAGCACCGGACGACTGAATGTCGTCGTCATGATGAAAAAGATGAGCAGCATGAAAATGGTGTCGATAAGGGGAGTCAGATCAATGCTCGGTTCCTCTTCCAATCCGAAATTAAACATCTTCATGGGATCCATAGACCTTACCGCCTTTTCTCCTCTGACAGAATTCCAGAGCCCGATAGCTGTACTCCACGACTTCGATATGAAATCCCTTGAAGCGCAGCATCAGAAAATAATAGACCATGAGTGCGGGTATGGCCACGCACAGCCCCATGATGGTGGTAATGAGAGCCTCCCATATGCCGTTGGCCAGCATGGCCGTATCGGGAGCCGCGTTGCGGCCTATGGTCTGAAACACGGTGACCATGCCGAGTATGGTGCCGAGAAGCCCGAGAAGCGGTGACAGTACGGAAATCAGACGCAAATAACATATTTCGCGGGTAAGCTGCTCAAAATTGCGGTGAAAGAGATAGGCAATCTCCGCACGGATGTCTTCCGAGTGATTGGCGTGCGTCTGCACGATGTCGCGCACAATGCAGATGAGAGGATTATCTCCTTCATAACTCATGCACTCCCCGGAAGATTCTTCTTTTTCCAGTTCGGGAAACGTCCTGCGAAAATCCCGCCACACCAGAAAAAGAAACATGTAGCTTTTCAATGCGAGGTACACCCCCGCACAGGCCACCGCCACAAGAACGACCCCCGCCGGTCCTATGGTTCCGTATATACCAGACCAGTTCATTTCCTTTATCCTTTCCCGTCCGTCCATGAA
>JAXVQY010000130.1:0-4920 GCA_037303805.1 bacterium
GCAAACCCGCTGCGCGCGGTATTCTGGCCGTAGGACCATGCCCGGGTGAGATTGGAATAGGCCGCCCATGCCACGGCGCCGCAGAAGGCAAGAATGTAGCTCCAGGGATTCTGCTGAACGTGCATCCATATTTCGGCGGGCTGGATGCCCCTTTCTCCGCCGAGCACGAGCATCACTCCGAGAAAGCTGATGACGACGCCCGGCACGATCCACCATTTTGCTTTCTGTCCGTTGAAGAGAACGGCGAACAGAACGACGAGACACGGCCAGAGGTAATTGACCATGCCTACCTCCACGGTCTGCTGACCTCCGTCGGAGATGTAGAGGGACAGGCAGAAGCAGATGGAACAGACATTGGCCAGAGGAAGTCCCAGCAAGAGATATTTTTTCGGGAAGTTTTTCAGCTTCGGTAGCCAGAGAAAAAACACGAGGAAGATGCAGGTGGAGATATAGAGTATGGACAGCCCTGCGGCCAGACCGAACTGTTCCGTAATGCTTCGCACGAGTCCGACGGACATGCCCCAGCAGAGGGGAGCGGTCAGACCGAGAAGCGTGGCCTTATGACTTGCGGCGGGAAGAAAGGACATGGGATTTTCCTCGTGTGTGACAGGGATACGGAAGCCCTTATGCCAGTTTTCCATGATTTGTCAAGAATAACATAACTATTTGTTAAAAATGGAAATTTAATATATTTTCCGATTTTTTGAAATGATGTCAGCGTCTGTTTACGTGCGGATCGCTTCTTCGGACATGATTTTCGACTTGACAGAACGGGCATAGTTGTTCAAATTCAAATTTAGATTTGAGATTGCTGGTAACAGCGTTTCCCGGTTGCTCGGGACGAATTTCGCTCGTGGTGCGCGCAGGAATACAACCTCTCCATTCCATTGTCGCGCAGGTCGCTTCTGAGGGAAGGACGGCGAGACGTCATGAAAGAGATACGCATGATGTCTGCCACCCTCGGCGTCCATGAAGGTTCTGGGGCATGGCCGTCCACGGTGCCCCAGCCTTTTTTTTGTTCTTTTTTCATCGCTGCGTTTCGGGGGAAGCCGTTGCGGCCCGCCCCTTCTTTCCGTATGCTGAATGCAGCGTTCCATGACGAGAGGTTCCCCCCGTATGCTGTTTTTTTCCCGCAAGAAGCACTCGCGCGAGGACGGCGAGGCCACGCGCCGTCAGATTCTCGGTACGGCAGTGCGCCTGTTTGCCGAACACGGCTATGCCGATACGACCAGCAAGATGATTTGTCGTGAGGCGGGCGTCAACATTGCCGCCGTCAACTATTATTTCGGCAGTCGCGACGATCTTTATCGTGCGGTTCTCGACGACGTGCATGAACACATCGTCAATGAAAGACAGATGGAACTCATCACCTCCGCCGAGCTTCCGGTCGAGGAAAAGCTGGAAAGAGTGCTTGACGCCTATATCGGAGCGGCCTACGACGGGCAGAGCTGGTACGCCAGAATATGGGCGCATGAGCTCATAGCGCCGTCGCCGCTCGGAGGGGTGGATTTTCTCAAGGGGACGCTTTCCAAGGAACGGAGCATAGGCTCGCTTCTTTCGGAAATGACGGGCATTCCTCTCGATGATCCGGCCCTCCAATGCTGTATCATTACGGTTATGGCTCCGTATCTTCTCATGCTCTGCGTACAGCGCGACATGGCCCGTTCGCTGACCACGGTTTTTGAATACCGCAAGGAAGATGTGAACCGTCATTTCAAGCAACTGCTTTTTGATGCCCTCCGCGCCTTTGCCGAACGCTACGCGAAGGGGGAACTTCCTCCCATTACTCTCGGGGAGGAAGGGGAGGAATAGGTTTTCCGTGCTCAGAATTCTGATACTCGCCCTGACACTGACATGGCTTGGCGCCTGTCCGTGCCTCGCGGTGACTTCGACCACGCCTTCGGTGGAAGAGATGGCCGGAGCCATGATCATGGTGGGCTTTCATGGAACGGCGGCGCCCTCGTCCGTGGTGAAGGCCGTTTCCGAAGGTCGTCTCGGCGGAGTGATCCTGTTCGACAGAGGAAAGAAAAAGGGGGCCGTCTACAATGTCGAGTCTCCCGCGCAGCTGAAGAAGCTGACTTCTTCTCTTCGCTCCGTCGCTCCGCATACGTTGCTCGTGGCTGTGGATCAGGAAGGAGGAAAAGTCTGTCGTCTGAAGCCGGAGCGAGGATTTTCCGCACTTCCTTCGGCCGAGGTCATGGGACGTATGAGTGAGGATGAAGTACGCTCTCTCGGCATGAGGGCAGGGCGTGAGATGGCGGCTCTCGGCATCAATATGAACCTTGCCCCTGTTGTGGATCTTCGGCGTTCGGCCCAGAGCCCCGGACTCGGTGACGCCGGACGACTGTTCGGTTCCGACAGCACTCGGGTGACGCGGCAGGCTCTGGCTTTTGCCGACGGACTGTATCGGGCGGGCGTTCTGCCCGCGCTCAAGCATTTTCCCGGCCTCGGCAGCGCCAGCAAGGATTCGCATCTGGATCTGCCGGATGTGACGGAAAGCTGGAATCAGGAAGAGCTTCTTCCCTATGCGGAGGCCTTCCGGCGCGGATGGCCGGGGATGGTTCTTGTTGCTCACGTCTATCATCGCGGACTCGACGGCAACCTGCCGTCCTCGCTGTCTCCGGATGTCGTGCAGAAGCTGCTGCGCGGCAGACTCGGCTGGAACGGCGTGGTCATCAGCGACGATCTTCAGATGGGAGCCGTGGCCAAAGGCCGCTCTCTGGAACAGCGGGTCTATCTGGCCATTCTCGCAGGCAACGACATCCTGCTTTTCGGGAACAATCTGTCCTATGACCCGGACTTGCACGACAAGGTTTTTCAGGCCGTCATGGATCTGGTACGCAAGGGAATCGTGAGCCGCGAGAGGCTGGAGCTCTCCTGGCGGCGCATCGAGAACATGAAACGGAATCTGTCTCGGAGCGGGCGAAAGTAGAAAAGCGGCCTGGACGTGCAGCGGCTTCTTATTTCCACCAGATCATGTTCGGCTGAGCTGCCGCCAGTTCTTTCAGGGACAGCTTCACGGTGGCGACGCCTGCGGCCCACGGTCCGACCTGGTACGGGTTGAAGTACAGGGTGAGTCCGTCTTTTTCCACGAGAAAGGTGCTGAAATTGTCTGCTTCGGGAGTGGTTCCGGCCTTTACCATGTCCTGAGGAAGCTCCTGGTCGAGGAGTTTTTTTCGCGACAGTTCACTCATGAGGGCAAGGGCCTTTTTCGGATTTCCGAACAGGTCGTTCAGTCCGATGGTCCGACCGTCCGAGCATGCATAGTTTCTCGAAAAGACCTGAATGTTTCCGTGGGCACCGCCGGTATACTCATACACGTTCCACAGCATGCCCGACACCTTGCCGTTGCCGGAAACGGTTCCTTCCAGCACAAGCTCGCAGGAAAGTCGGGGCATGGTCGGATCGTTGTCACGCAGTTTCCGTTCCTGTTCGGCTGCGGTCCGGAATCTGTCCGTGATGTCTTTGACTATCGTTTCGGATTCTCTGTCAGCCCGGACAAGGCCGAAGCGCGGCCATGTGGCTTTCATGCTGACGGAAGAAGATGTTTCCGTGTATGTCGACAGGGCAGGCTCGTCGGCAAGGGCGGGCTGTGCCGTCAGAGTCAGACAGAGTGAAAAGGCGAGGGGCAGAATCCTGTTCACGTAAACCTCGGTGGCGGGTCAGTCTTTGACGTGCCGTATTTTCGTGCCGTTCATGACGGCATGAAAACGCGGACAGGTTCGCTCATGGTCGTTGATGATGCCGCAGGCCTGCAGCATGGAATAGACGGTGATGCTGCCGACATAGCGGAATCCTCGGGCCTTGAGTTCGGCGCTTATGCGGTCGGAGAGGGCATTGCTTGCAGGAATACTCCGGGCATGACTGTCATAGACCAGCATGCAGCCGTCGGTAAAGCTCCACAGCCAGTCATGGAAGGATCCGAATTCCTTCTGAATGTTCAGAAAGGCCCGTGCGTCGGAGACCAGAGCTTCCACTTTGCGCCGGGACCGGAGCATGCCCGGCTCCGAAAGAGCGTTATCGATATCCTCTTCCGTGAACGCCGCCAGTCGTTCGGGCCGGAATCCGGCCAGCGCCCGGC
This sequence comes from bacterium, assembly GCA_037303805.1. Lineage (GTDB taxonomy): Bacteria > Desulfobacterota > Desulfovibrionia > Desulfovibrionales > Desulfovibrionaceae > Mailhella. Next base: position 4,082 of record JAXVQY010000130.1, read on the forward strand.
GGAAGATTTCTCTTTTTTTCAGCATGAGAAGCCAGTTCAGGCCGCACTGCATGACTTCCAGAGCAAGATGTTCGAAAAGCAGCTTGTCGTCGCGGACGGGCACTCCCCATTCCGTATCGTGATACTGCCTCAGAAGCGTGTTGCCTCGACTCCATGCACAAACGGCATCGTTCATGATCCTTCCTCCTGTTTTTTACTGTGCCCTGTTTCTCGGGGGAAGTACAGGACGATCTTGACAGTGGACATGGCGCTGCATAAACATGCGGAAGTTTTCATCCTGAAGAAGGGTTCTTCAGGGAGAACGAGTTCATTCCACATGAGTCGCCGTATGAAAAACGGCGGTGGAGTATGACTGTGAAAGTACCGTCCGTAGGCCCGCGCTGGGCCTGTTCTTTTTTCTTTGCCGTGACCGGTCTTGCCTACGGCAGCGTGATGTCCCGTATGCCTGCGCTCAAGGCTCAGGCTTCTCTGAGCGATGCCGATGTGGGCGTCATGCTGCTCTGCATGGGCGTGGGCGGGCTTTTTTCCTTTCCGCTTGCCGGTCTCGCCATTTCCCGTTCGAGCTGCCGTACCGTGCTGTCCTGCGCTTCGGCTGCTCTGATACTGCTTTTTCCCTGTATGGGGCTGGTATCGGGATTCTTTTCCGCCTGTGTACTCTTTGCTCTTCTGGGTTTTGCCATAGGCATGAATGATGTGGGCATCAATGCCGGTTCCATTCTGGTTGAGTCTTTCATGCATCGCCCCGTCATTTCCTCCATGCATGCCCTGTACAGTACGGGAGGTCTTCTCGGTGCTCTTGCGGGCTCCTGCATGGCCGCGCTGAATGTTTCTCCGATGGG
>JAXVQY010000131.1:0-4754 GCA_037303805.1 bacterium
TCATTCTCGACACCATTTCCCTCGACTATCAGGAAACCATCATGGCCGCCGCCGGCGAAGCCGCGGAAGACGCTCTGCACCTGGCCATGAAGAATCCCAACGGCTACGTGTGCGTCGTGGAAGGCGCCATTCCCACCGCCATGGACGGCCTCTACGGCACCATCGGCGGCAGAACCATGTACGCCATCAACAAGGAAGTGCTGCCCGGCGCCAAGGCCGTCATCTCCTACGGCACCTGCGCCTGCTTCGGCGGTATTCCTTCCGCCGCGCCCAATCCTTCCGGCTGCAAGGGCGTGAACGACTGCTTCGCCGATCTCGGCGTCAAGGCCGTCAACGTTCCCGGCTGCCCGCCCAATCCCCTGAATCTCATCGGCACCATCGCCGCCGTGCTCTCCGGCGTCAAGCTGGAACTCGACGCCCTCAATCGTCCTCTGGCCTTCTACGGCCACACCGTTCACGAACTGTGCGAACGTCTGCCCCACTTTGAAGCCGGGGAATTCGCTCCTTCCTTCGATTCCGAAGAGGCCCGCAAGGGCTGGTGCCTCTACAAGCTCGGCTGCAAGGGCCCGGTGACCTACAACAACTGCCCCAAGGCCCTGTTCAACGACGTGAACTGGCCCGTCGCCGCCGGACATCCCTGCATAGGCTGTTCCGAACCGAACTTCTGGGACAAGCTGACCCCCTTCTATGAAAACTAGCGAGTAATGCCACCATGAGCGAAGCAAAAACCACTCCCCAGAGTTCCTATACCGGGCCCATCGTGGTGGACCCGCTTACCCGTATCGAGGGCCATCTCCGCATCGAGGTGGAAGTCGAAAACGGACGCGTCAAAGACGCCAGAAGCTGCTCCACCCTGTTCCGCGGGCTGGAAACCATCCTCAAGGGCCGCGATCCGCGCGATGCCCAGTTCTTCTCCGGCCGCACCTGCGGCGTGTGCACCTACACGCACTCCCTGGCGTCCACCCGTGCTCTCGAAGACGCCATGAAGATCGAAATTCCCGTCAATGCCACGCTGATCCGCAATCTCGTGCTCGGCATGCAGAACCTGCATGACCACGTGGTGCACTTCTATCACCTGCACGCCCTCGACTTCGTGGACGTGGCCGCCGCCCTCAAGGCCGATCCGGCCAAGGCCGCCAAGCTCAACGCCTCCATTTCTCCCCGCCCCACCAGCGAGGACGAACTGCGCGCCGTGCAGGCCAAGGTGAAGGCCCTCGTGGAAAGCGGCCAGCTCGGCCCCTTCACCAACGCCTACTTCCTCGGCGGACATCCTTCCTACTATCTGGACCCCGAAGCCAACCTCGTGGCCACGGCCCACTATCTGGAAGCCCTGCGCGTTCAGGTGGAAATCGCCCGCGCCACGGCCGTGTTCGGCGCCAAGAATCCGCATCCGCAGTTCCTCATCGCGGGCGGCGTCACCTGCTACAACGCCCTGCGTCCCGACACCATCGCCCAGTTCAAGGCCCTGTATCAGAAGGCCCGCAACTTCGTGGAACAGGTGTACATTCCCGATCTGCTGCTCGTGGCCGGAGCCTACAAGGACTGGGCCGCCATCGGCGGCGGCGTTTCCGACTACATGGACTTCGGCGAATTCCCGGGCAAGGAACGCGATCTCACCACCCGCTGGCTCAAGCCCGGCGTCATCTACAACCGCGACCTCAGCACGGTGCTGCCCTTCGATCCCTCGAAGATTGCCGAGCACGTGCGTCACAGCTGGTTTGAAGGCAACGAGGCCCGCGCCCCCTATCAGGGCGTGACCGATCCCCGCTTCACCCGCATCGGCGACCCCGACCGCTACTCCTGGATGAAGGCCCCGCGCTATGACGGTCATGCCATTGAAACCGGTCCTCTTGCGCAGATGCTCATTTCCTATGCTCAGGGCGACAAGCTCGTCACCGACACCGTGAACACGGTGCTGAAGGCCCTGAACGTCGGTCCCGAAGCCCTGTTCTCCACCCTCGGCCGCACCGCCGCCCGCGGCGTGGAGGCCGTGGTGGTGGCCAACGGCGTCGGTGAATGGCTCCAGCAGCTTGAAGACAACATCGCCAAGGGCGACAACAAGATCTGCATCAACACCGAAGTGCCCAAGAACGCCGAAGGCGTGGGTTTCGTCCATGCGCCCCGCGGCGGCCTGTCGCACTGGATCGTCATTGAAAACGGCAAGATCGCCAACTTCCAGCTCGTGGTTCCCTCCACCTGGAACCTCGGTCCCCGCTGCGCCGAAGGCAAGCTCTCCGCCGTGGAAGCCGCCCTCATCGGCACGCCCGTGGCCGATCCCAAGCGTCCCGTGGAAATCCTGCGCACCGTGCATTCCTTCGATCCCTGCATTGCCTGCGGCGTGCATGTCATCGACGGCCGCACCAATCAGGGTTACGACTTCAAGGTTCTGTAACCTCTCGTGACACGAAGGGGGGAGGATGCTCATCCTCCCCCTTTTTTCATGGCCGAAGCGGGTCTGTCCGCCTCCGCGGCAGAGATACGCCGTAACGGCCGCAGGGAAAACAAACGTATTTCGACGGCTCCGCACGTACCGTCAGGCTGCGTGCCTCGCCGCTCACGGTGCCGCCGGGCAACCCGACGCGGCCTTTTCCCCATGCCGCAGCGCTCCGGTTCCGCCCCGGCGCGAAGGCCCGCCCTCTCCCTCTTTTCCGCTTTTTGAGACCACTATGGAACGTATCCTCATTCTCGGCGTAGGCAACATTCTTTTCACCGATGAAGGCATAGGCGTGCGTACGCTCGAATGGTTGCAGGAACACTATGACTTTCCCGAAAACGTCACGCTGGTGGACGGCGGAACGCTGGGCATGGGACTCATGGACGCGCTTCTCAACTGCGATCGCGTCTATGTGCTCGATGCCGTGCTCGGCGACGGAGAACCCGGCAGCATCTATCGCCTGACGGATGAGGATCTGCGCAAGAGCATGAGTTTCCGGGATTCCCTGCATCAGACCGATCTTGTGGACACGCTCATCTACTGCGACATACTCGGTCACAGACCCGAAGGCGTGGTGTTCGGCATGCAGCCTTTCGACTATCAGACCATGGAGCTGGGACTCTCCCCCGTATGCGGCAGGGCCGTGCCGATGCTTGCCCAGAGGCTTGTGGACGAACTGAACGGCCTGGGCATGACGATCGGCAACCGCTGAACCGTCCCTTCCATGAAGCCCGACGGAAAGGCTCGGCGCCCGCGGACTCAGGGCAGCGTCATGCGTGCCTCGTCCCCCGTCCATGTCACGATCATGCCGCCTCTTTCCGAAGTACTGTAGAGAGGGATGTTTCTTGCGGCCATTTCCTCGCGTACCCTGCGACTGGGAAAGCCGTAATGATTGAACGCCGCAGCCGACGCCATGACCGCCTCGGGAGCGACGGCATCGTAGAATTTCTTCTGAAAGCCGGAAGCCGCGCCGTGATGCGGCAGTATCAGCAGCGGCGAACGCAGGGGCTGCCCGCTTTCCGCCAGACGCCGCAGCGCCGGAGCCGTCATGTCTCCGCACAGAAAAGCCAGCGGCTCATCGTGGCGCATCAGACGAAAGGCCAGAGAAGCCTCGTTGTCGGACGCCGTTCCGTTCCGATGAAGCGTCGGCAGGAGCGACATGTCCGGCCAGACCACCTCCAGCGTCACGCTTTCCGACAGACGGAGCGTATCGCCTCCGGCAAGTATCCGTTCGGGAATTCCTCTCCGGCGGGCGATTTCACGCAGCGCCCGGCCGTCCGGGGAATCGTCTCCGGCCGATACGGACGACCAGTACAGCGCTCCCACATCGAAATGCTCCAGAATCCAGCGCAGGCCCCGGGCATGATCCGTGTCCGTATGACTGACGATCACGGCATCGAGCCGCGGCAAGCGCCTGTCGGTCAGCGCAGGCGCAAGAATGCTGCGGCCGCAGTCGAAAAACGGCGACGCACTGCCGCCCCCGTCCACAAGCACTCTTCCGCCGGGATATTCCAGCAGTACGGCCTGTCCCTGCCCCACGTCGAAGAGCGTCAGCGACACACGCTCTTCTGCCGACGCCCGTCCATCTTCCACCCAGACGGGCATCTGTCCCGCAGGCATCATGAGCGCTCCGAACAGCAGAAGACGGCGGACGGCCGCGCCCGGAAGCCGACCCGAGAGTCTTGCGCTTCCCCAGAGCACCAGCCCCACGAGCAGAGCACCGAAACCGAGAGCGCTCAGGGACGAAGGCCGGAAGCACTGCACAAGGGGCAGCCATCCGCCGTCGTTCATGCGGGCAAGCAGTTCGATCATGATGTCGGCAGGCCAGGCCGCCGCGCTGAAAAGCCCTGCCGAACAGGGCTGGGGGCCGAAAAGAATCAGCGCAAGAAATCCGAGCGCCGCACAGGGCAGCGTGACGAAGGTAAGCGGCGGCAGCCACAGCACGTTCAGCCAGAAGCACGGACTTACCGCACCGAACACGGATACCAGCACGGGAAGGACGGCAAGCTGTGCGGCGGCGGAAAGAATGAGCATGGATCCGATCCAGCGGACAAGGGCACGCCCCGCAAGTCTCGGACGGTCGGCAGGAGAAATCCGTTCGTTTTTTCCTGCCGGGGGAAAACGCTTCCGCAGCGCGGAAAGGAACGGCATGGCAAGCAGTATGCCCGCCACGGCAAGAACGGAAAGCTGTGCGGACAGGTCGAAGGCCACCAGAGGCCAGCCGACGAACAGAAGCAGACAGGCGGCGAAAAGAACATCCAGAGGCGCCGGGGGACGCCGCAGACAGAGAATGAGGGCTGGGGCCTGAATATTGCCGGCC
>JAXVQY010000132.1:0-9701 GCA_037303805.1 bacterium
CAGTCGCGCCCCAAGAACGGCCCTTCGGGCAGGAAAACATCATTATGAATCGCGGATACATTTTCATCTTTCTGGCAACAGTCTTTTTCAGCTCCATGGAAGTGGCGCTGAAAACCGTGGCCAGCGACTTCAACCCCATGCAGCTCACCTGCACACGTTTTCTCATAGGCGGTCTGCTGCTTATTCCCTTTGCGCTGCGCGGCCTGCGCCAGCACAACGCTCACATCACCGCCGCCGCATGGAAAGGCTTCGCCTGGCTGGGCTTCATCGGCCTCGTCGTCAGCATGATGCTCTATCAGCTTTCCATTCTCTACGCGCCGGCCTCCGTGGTCAGTGTTCTGTTCAGCTGCAACCCGGTACTGGTCTTGGGATTCGCCTATCTTATTCTGCATGCGGACATCCGTCCCCAGCACATTGCCGCCCTGGTACTGGAAGTCGTAGCTGCCATCATCATCATTGATCCGCTGCACACCAGCGCTGATCCTGCGGGCATCATTCTGGTACTGCTTTCTGCCGCGACTTTCGCCCTGTACGCCGTCCTCGGCAAAAAACAGTGTGCCCAGTATTCCGGCGTCGCGGTCACCTGCTTCAGCTGTCTTGCCGCCAGTGCGGAAATGATAGTTCTGATGCTCATCAGTCACATCGGTCCCGTGGCCGACGCCCTTCAGGCCGCCGGGGCTCCCATGTTTGCCAACATGCCCTTCTTCTCCGGCTACCGTCCGGACAACCTGTTGAACGTCCTGTACATCTGCGTGTTCGTCACGGCCGGCGGCTATGCCTGTTATTTCATGGGTATGGAAGCCACGTCCGCCATGCAGGGGTCCCTCGTTTTCTTCTTCAAGCCTGTACTGGCCCCCATTCTCGCCATGATCGTTCTCGGAGAAAGTATTCCGTGGAACATGTGGGCCGGTATTGTTCTCATGCTTGTCGCCTCCATCGTTTCCATGATTCCTACTTGGGAAGCTCTCATCGCCGCACGGCCTTTTGTCGTCAGCCACCTCCTGCATAAGCGACACTAGACCGATTGCGACGCCCCGGCACAGCCGGAAAAAAGGCCCGTTTCTCCATCCCCCCCTGCAGAGAAACGGGCCTGCTTTTACCTAAAAAACATCCCTCTCCGTCATGCATACTCTCAGGTATCCAAACACTGATGCTTCTTCTCGGACGGAAAAGGTCCGGCAGTCGTAATTTGTTGTACAGACTGCCGGACCTTTTCCGTCGGTTTTGCCAAATGCGCCCGACGACCTGAAAAATGCCTTAATAGCTAGGTATACTATTTCACGGTCAGAAGCATAAGCAATGTCGGAAGTTCCTTACTCAGAACGACAAAATGAAATACGTTCAGAAAAAAAAGATAATTCAGTTCGGTATAAAAATGACGTACGGCAAAATACAGAATACTCAGACCTATGAATACCGGCAGATAATAGGTAAATGGAAAAAAGACATTCTGAACGTTCAGGGGGAGTCCGCTGAGACAAAGGGATGCACCCATGACAAGAACGGCAAGAATAAAAAGCACAGGAACAAGTTTGATGGAATTCAGTATTCTTTCCATAATTGCGACACCTCTACTCCGAAAGAAACATCTCAATTGTACAGATGAACAACGTAAAGCAACGTCGATTCCACGTCGACACATACTGTGGAAAAGGTCATAAGCCATTCCTTTCCGATCAGCAATGACAAACGGGAGGCGAAGACATGAGGAGGATTCTCTCCGGCACATCCCGTTCCTGAACAACGGACAAAGGAAACTCTTTTCCCTTCTCCGGGCAACGGATCCTTTTCGTCACGAAGGCATTCCGACTCGACAACGCTTGCTCCTCCCTGCGGAGTAAAGAAACCGTCATTCCGTTGCCGGGCACGGCATGCACAAAAAAAGAGGTTATGCTGCAGAAGCACAACCTCTTGAAATTCATGGTGGGGCGTGCGCGATTCGAACGCGCGACTCTCTGCTTAAAAGGCAGGTACTCTACCGACTGAGTTAACGCCCCCCTTCCGGTCGAAAAGAGATACCTCTATCCTGCATCGGAGTCAAGCAAAAAAATACAACTCAGTCCACGCGCTTAAGCGTGAGCGGAATGACGTGCAGGGCACGAGAGATCTCATCCGTACTTCCGAGACTCCACTCCCACGAACCGTCTGACCAACCGGCACGACGAGCCAGTTCCGCCGTCACACCCTTGATGTCGATGACGGGATGCCGCAGAAAAACGGCAGGCAGACCATGTGTCAGATTGCAGGCAAGACAGGCGTCGCCGCGCTGATGCAGTTCAAACAGAAAATCCAGTTTTCTATCCGAGGCGGAAAGCAGAGACATGCGTATGTCATAGGCACCGTCCTCAGGATCACCGAACAACGCCTCGAAAAAACGATCGGTTCGTTCGGGAGGAAAAACCTCGTTCAGACATTCCGGGGTGAAGATTTCTTCATAACTGGGCATCAGGTCTCTCCTTCAAATCTCGTCGTGTGCGCGAATACGCGCCTTTGTCTTTATAACTTTCCCCTGCAGAAACGGCAAGGAGGAAAGTCCGTTTTTCCCTGCACTCCGACCTTTTCCGCTCATGGGAGCCGAAAGTGCCCCCCGCTTCAACATCGGGAAAAAGGACTGCGGTCATTACCGCACTGATCTCTCCACGGCACGGCCGGATTATTTCCGAGCGGCAGCGTAGAACCGGTCTCAGAAGGAGTCCTGCGATGCAGCCACCTCCCGTGCCTGTCGCCCGGAATCCGCTCCATCAAGCATTTTTTCCAGATCGCCTTCTTCCATACCGCTTACGTCATCCAGTGTACGAAGAAGCCGTCCCCCCTCCATGACCGCCAGAAATGATGCCAGACGCAGACTCTGCGACAAACCGTGAGACACCATGATCACAGGCAGTTTTTTCGAAAGCGTCAGCAGCAGATCTTCCACATGGCGGGCAGCACGCACATCCAGCGAGGCCGTAGGCTCGTCAAGCAGAAGCATGTCGGGCTCCAGAGCCAAAGCCCTGGCCAGGCACAGCCTCTGCTGCTGACCACCGGACAGACGCTCCGCACTCATATCGAGACGTCCGTCCACCTCCTGCCATAAATCGGCCTGACGCAGCGCCTCACGCACTCTGTCGTCAAGTTCGGAACGCGGACAGCCCATGGTGACGGCAAGCGGCATGGCTACATTGCGATATATGCTTACCGGAAAGACCTGAGGCGTCTGAAAGACCATTCCCACCCGTCTGCGCAGCTCAGGCAAAGGCACGGCGTCCGGTCCGTTTCCGGGACAGACATCCACACGCCCTCCGGGAAGCAGAAGTTCCACACTGCCTTCGGTACGACATCCGGGCACTTCTTCATTCAGCCTGTTCACGGCACGCAAAAGCGTGGTCTTGCCCGATCCCGACCTCCCCACAAGTACGGCTATGCCCCCGGAAGGAACATCCATGTTCACATGGTGGATGACGGTATGATCAAAGAAAGAAATCGACAGATCGTGCAACGAAAGCACGGGAGAAGAAGCATGTCTTGCCATGAACGTCACGCCTTTCCCTGCCATTTCCGACGAAAGCTCCGCTCAAGCGTTCTTGCCGCCGCCAGAAGAAGACAGGATATACCAAGCAGCAGAGCTGCGGCACCGAACCCGCGCAAAAGCTCCTGCTGATCCTGGTATTGAGAAGAAATATAGTAGATATCGAAGGACAGCGCCTCGAACTTGCCGAACAGTCCTGAAGGCATGCCGGCATTGGCCACCACACCCGTGAAAAGGATCACGGCCGTATCTTCCGCCGCACGCCCTACGGCCAGAACCACACCGCCCAGTATGCCTCTTGCCGCGGCAGGCAAAAAAAGATGAAACAGCGCCTGGGAACGGGAAAAACCGCACGCTGCGGCGGCAAGTCTCAACGATCCGGGTACGGCGGCCATGGCTTCGCGGGCAGACGCCGCGAGAACAGGCAGGACCAGAAGGGCAAGGCAACAGGCGGCCAGCAGCAGTCCGGTATTGGCGTCGGGCAGAAAAGTATGGCGCAAAAGAAGAATGAGCATGAAACCGAAAAGTCCCATCACGATGGAAGGCATGCCTGCCAGCATGTCCACGGCCGCGCCGAGTATTCGCTTCTGTGTGTCTGTGGCAAGCTCTGCAAGATAGATACCGCAGCCCACACCGGGGAAGACGGCCAGAATCACGGTAAGTACCACAAGCCAGAAGGTCCCCACGCATGCAGGCCATAAGCCGTCCCACACCGGGGCACGACCAAGCACGGCATCAAGAGGGGCCGTGTGGCCGAACAGCAGCTCCTTTCCCATGACGGGAACACCGCGCCAAAGCAGGTAGCCCATAAGCAGAAAGACCAGACACGGAACCAGTATGCAGGAAAGAAAGGCCAAAGCCCGGAAGCAGAGAAAGGAAACGGAATGCTTCATGCCCTGCCTCCCATGCGACGGATCACGAGACTGACGGTTCCGTTGATGACAAGCAGAAGCAGGCCCGCCATAAACAGCGAATCATACGCAGCCCCACCCACTTCATTGGAAGTGACAAGAGCCATGTGTGCCGTAAGCGTACGGAGACTGGAGAGCAGAGATTCAGGCATGACGGGAGCATTGCCTGCAAGCATGAGAGGCAGCATGGTGTCACCCACGGCACGGCCGAATCCGAGTACTGCGGCGGAAAGAAGTGTGGCACGGGAAGACGGCAGTACGAGATACCAGAGAAGTTCCATACGGCTCATTCCCATGGCCGCGCCCGAAAGCGCCACAGATTCCAGACGGGGACTGAGACCGGCCTGAAGGACCAGCACCACGGTGGGAAGAATAAGCACACTGAGCATGATGGCGGCCGTAAGCCAGGAAAAACCCGACCCTCCCAATCCCATGCGAATGGAGGGCGCCAGAAGAAAGACCGCGGCAAAGCCGTATACCACGGTAGGAATGGCCGTCATGACGCGGACAAGCCCGCCCACAAGAGAACGCCATAAACCGGGATGGCCGGCGTGCACAGGCGAAAGTAACCAGCAGCAGAGGCAAAGCCCCATGAGCCATCCCGGCACAACGGCAAGAAATCCCATGGCCAGAGAACCCGTCACCATCGGAAGAATCCCGAACTCCCCCTTTCCCGGAGCCCACGACCATGAAAACGGGCCGCCGCCCCCGCCCTGAACAAAAGCGGGCAGAGCAAAGGCGACGACCATGAGAAACAGCAGCGCCATGCCTACCATGGCCATGACCACGGAAACACGAATAACGGCGAGGCCCGCTTCCCCGCTCCGGCCTGCGGGCCGGAAGGATACGCCAGCGTTTCTCATGACGGCCTACTTCTTTTCCAGCGGAATGTAACCGGAAGAGCTGATGAATTCCTTACCGTCTTCGGAATAGATGTAGTCGATAAACAGGGCGGTCAGCCCCTGAGGCTTGCCCTTGGTGTTCATATACAAAAGACGGGTAATGGTATAACTGCCGTTCGCGGCATTTTCCTGAGAAGGAACCATGCCGTCCACGGTGACGCCGCGGATGGAATTGTCGAGATGACCGATTCCCACATAACCGATGGCATTGGGATCCTGGGCAATGGCAGTCTTCATGGCACCGTTGGAATTGACCACGTTGGCGGTCTGCACGGACGTACCCTTGTCGAGAGCACGCTCCTCAAAGGTCTCGCGGGTGCCGCTGCCGTCTTCACGTACATAGAGGGAAATGGGGGCGTCCTTGCCGCCGAGTTCCTTCCAGTTGGTAATCTTGCCGGCAAACACGTCCTTGATCTGAGCCTTGGTCAGAGAAGTGACGGAATTCGCGGGGTTGACGGCAATGGCCACACCGTCAATGGCAAAAGGAAAGGTCTCCAGACTGTACTTGGACACTTCACTGTCCTTGAGCGCGCGACCGGTATTGCCGATCTGCACGAGGCCCTCGCCGACCTTCTGTACACCCACGCCGGAACCGCCGCCGGCCACCGTAATACGGATGTCGCCGTTGGCACTCATGATGGCCTGAGCAGCCTTCTTCATGACCGGAATATGGGCGGTACCTCCAGCGATGTCGAGAGTGCCTTTCTGCCCCTTGAAAGAATCAAGAGGGGCGGCCACAGCCAGAGACGCACTGAGAAGAACCAGTGCGAAAGCGGAAAGAATACGATTCATGCTCACCTCTCGTTAGGAGGCGGCACCTCTCGGGAACAACGGAAGACACGCGCAGGGAACGGCTGGAGAAACCGCGACGGGAAGCCGGCAAGACAAACCTTGTCTCTGCGGATGATTTCCTCAGGTGTTCCTGAAAAACATGCCGGCCTCTCACGATATAAAAATGACGGGAGGGCGCGACAGCCGCGCCCCTACGTCCATTTTTTGCCCCACGGGTGGGGTAAAGTCAAGCAAGACCGGCCTCTTCGTTCACAACAGGGCAAGCAGGCCTTCCACGGAGGAACGGACGTCGGGTGCCGCAAAAAAGCGCGTGACGTTCTGCCGAGCTCCTGGCAGAACGATGTTTACGGCAGTAAAACCTTTTTTCCTGATCATGTCCGCGTCCAGCCCCAGTTTCTGTGCGCTTTTCTCTCCCTTGCCCGTAAGGACCAAAACGGCGGCAGCAAGTCCGGCGTTCGCTCCGAAGAGAAGATCATCAGGCTTGTCCCCCACCATGGCACAGTGCGAGGCATCAAGATGATGGGCGGAACGCAGACTTTCCCACATACCGATATCCGGTTTCCGGCAGGTACATGCGGCTTCAGGCGCATGCGGACAGAAGCGTTCATCGTCCAGTTTTGCCCCGAACGCCGCAAGAAGCTCACCGAGTCTTTTCTCGCATGCATGCCAGCCGGACTCCGGGAAATACCCGCGGCCTATGCCGGACTGATTACTGATGACAAAAGATTTCACCCCATGTCTGCGAAGAACAGCCAGGGCTTCTCCCGTACCGGGAATGAGTTCGACGCCATCCGGATCCCCCAGATAATGACGATCCACAATCAACGTTCCGTCACGATCGAAAAGTACAGCCGAAACTTCCATACCTCTGTGCTCCTTTACCAGTCTGTATCTTCCGCGCCCTCTGCAGACAGTTGACCATCTCCGGCTGCAGGACCGTTCATTTCCATTCCTGCCGTTCACTTCCACGACTCATCCACGTCGCGGGGGATGATCACGGGACTTTTCGGCAGACGATGCCAGGGAAAACCTCCCTCATGACGGAGACGGTCGGCAAGTCTGGCAGGAGTAACAGGAGAAGCATTCTCCTGAAGTCCCGCAAGACGGGCGAAATAACCGATGATGGCCGCAGAGGAACATCCCCTGTCACGCAGGGCGGCAAGACTGAGACTGTGATGACGCTTGGCAAGTCTTTCACCATACTCATCATGCAACAAAGGGATATGGGCATAGTCCGGAGGTGTGCCTCCGAGCAGACGATACAGGAGAAGCTGTCTCGGTGTGGAGAGCAGTATGTCCTCACCTCGTACCACCTGCGTGACTCCCATGCGCATATCGTCCACGACCACGGCAAGCTGATACGCCCACACGCCGTCGGAGCGTCGAAGAGCAAAGTCTCCCCCGCAGCTTTTCAGGGAGATACGCTGAGTTCCGAGCACAAGATCATCAAAGACTTCCTCATCGTCATCCGGACAGAGCAAACGCAAGGCAGGGTGTCTGCCTTCCGACTCCTTCCGGGCTCGCTCTTCATCGGTAAGGTGCCGACATGTACCGGGATAGGCAGCCCCCGCGTCGCCGAGGCCGTCCGCTGCTCCATGAGGAGCTCCGGCAAGCATCCTCAGCTCTTTGCGCGTGCAATAGCAGGGATAAACAAGCCCCTGAGACCTCAGCGTGTCGAGTGCTCGTTCGTACCATGCACCGCACAGACTCTGATGATAGGGGGCATGAGGGCCGTTCACGGCACCTTCATCCCAGTCCAGCCCCAACCACTGAAGGTCCCGTTCTACGGCATCCATCCAGGTCTGACGGGAACGTTCGGGGTCTATGTCTTCATGACGCAGGATGAGACGTCCGCCTTCCGCCCGTACCCCGAGCCATGCCAGAAAAAATGACCAGGCATTGCCCAGATGCAGCAGTCCCGTAGGGCTGGGAGCAAAACGGCCCACAGCTCTGCCGGAAAAAGAATGTCCATTCATGACGAGATCTCCGGTTCTTGCGGAATGTGTTCAAAGCATTGCTCAATAACGGCGTTGGAAACAAGCATACCCTTGCGGGTAAGGAAAAAACGTCCGCCTGCGAGTCCTGCCATGTGTCGTGTCACGAGCTCTTCAATGAGCGTACCATTGTCGGCGACGAAATCTCGGCCCGTCACACGATGATATTCCTCAAGATCCAGACCGGAAGCCATACGCAGACGAAGCATGACCAGCTCTTCCACACGCTCTGTAAACTCAAGTTTTTCCGTACGTCCGACTTCGCGCCCCTCTTTGACGGCGGAAAGCCACGTTTCGAGGCTCGCAGGCTGACTTATGCGTTTCCCTCCAAGAAAACTCACTGCCGCAGGACCCAATCCGAGATACTCCTCTCCCCGCCAGTATCCGAGATTATGCAGACACTCCTTTCCGGGAAGGGCGTAGTTGGAAATCTCATACTGCATGTACCCTGCGTTTTCCAACAGGTTGCCGCCTTCCTCATACATGGCGGCCGCCTCATCCTCATCGGGAAAACTCAGGAGTCGACTATCCCGGAACAACGGTGTCCCCTCCTCCAGCGTAAGCCCGTAACAGGAAAGATGTTCGGGAGCAAGAGAAACCGCTTCGGCAAGCTGCGCCTTCCAGCCTTTCAGAGACTCCCCGGGTAGTCCCCAGATGAAATCGAGTCCCACGTTATCGAACTTCGCCTCACGCAGGGCGCGGAAGGCGGCAAGTGCGGCGGCTCTGTCATGCACACGGCCGACGACGGAAAGCAGCTTGTCGTCCAGAGCCTGCACCCCCAGAGAAACCCGGTTCACCCCCGCCTTGCGAAATCCTTCGGCGCGGAGAACATCCACAGAATCGGGATTGGCCTCCATGCTTATTTCCGCATGATCGTCAAGAGAAAAACATGATGCCGCCGTATCCAGCAGGCGTTCTATCATCGACGGAGGCAAAAGACTCGGCGTTCCTCCGCCGAAAAACACCGTGCTCACAGAAGGATGCCCCAGCAACTCCGCCCTGCGGCGCATATCAAGAACAAGAGCATCGCCCCAGCGTTCGAGGGCATCACCGGAACCGACAGACTCCGAATAAAAGGCGCAGTACCGACATTTGCGACGGCAGAAAGGAACATGGACATACAGCAGCATGTCGTCAGCATGAAAAAAAGCAGCTCCCCCGTCAAGCACAAAGCGAATGTCGCCTCTTCCCGATCGGAGGCACGCCGTCTCGAACGCATGTTTCCGAATCCCTCAGCCGACTTCTTTATACCTCCACGTTTCTTAAAACTTGTACGCCAGAAGCGTTTTCACCGTTTCAGGATATTTTTTTAATCATCAATAAAAATTTCATCATGGCAAAAATCGTTTTTCATATTTTTTATTTATTAAAAAAAAAGACGGTCCAGAAAAGTCTTTTTTTCTCCATAAATTTTTACAATAAGAAATTATCATTCCACAAAAAACTTTTTTCATGAAAGAAATCTTACATTTTCTTAACATTAAATAAAATTTTCTTTCCAAGTATGAAAATAGCAAAATTTTGCTGGCCTTTAATATAACTCTATGCTATTCGCTTTTTTTCACAAACTCCAGTTGGCTGAAAACTCTGTTTT
>JAXVQY010000133.1:0-2829 GCA_037303805.1 bacterium
TATAAGTTTTCGGGAACCCCCAGCCTAGCTGGGGGTTTTCTTTTAACCAAAAAGACGGCCCTGCGCACGACATGCGCACAGGGCCGTCCCGTTATTTACCAGGCAAAGAGCGGGAAACGGCAGGCGAAGGCTTCCACTTCACCACGAATGGCGGCAAGGCGCGATTCGTTGGTGGTGTTGGCAAGCACATCGACAATCCAGCCGCCCACCTTTTCCATGTCCTTTTCCTTCATGCCGCGCGTCGTGAGTGCAGCCGTGCCGATACGCACGCCGGAGGTGACGAAGGGAGAACGCGTTTCAAAGGGAACCGTGTTCTTGTTGACCGTAATGCCGGCAAGATCAAGAGCGTGTTCGGCATCCTTGCCGGTGAGATCCTTCCGGGTGAGGTCAAGCAGCATGAGATGGTTGTCCGTACCGCCGGACACCAGATCGTAACCGGCGTCGGTGAGGCAGGAAGCAAGCACCTTGGCGTTGCGGAGAATCTGAGCCTGATATTCCTTGAACTCGGGGCGCAGAGCCTCACCCAGAGCCACGGCCTTGGCCGCGATGACATGCATGAGCGGGCCGCCCTGAATGCCGGGGAAGACCTTGCTGTTGATGCTCTTGCCGTACTCTGCGCCGCGGCTGGTGAGAATCATGCCTCCGCGGGGACCGCGCAGAGTCTTGTGCGTCGTGGTGGTGGTGATGTCCGCCCAGGGAAGGGGCGAAGGATGGAGTCCGGCAGCGACCAGACCGGCGATGTGGGCCATGTCGACCATGAGCTTGGCGCCGACTTCATCGGCAATCTTGCGGAACCGCTCGAAATCTATGATGCGGGAATAGGCGCTGGCTCCGGCCACGATGAGCGCCGGACGGCATTCACGGGCGATTCTTTCCAGCTCGTCGTAATCAATACGGCCCGTCTCGCGGTTCACGCCGTAGGGAACGAAGTGATACTCCCGGCCGGAAAAGTTCACGGGACTGCCGTGGGTAAGATGACCGCCGTGGGAAAGATCCATGCCCATCACGGTATCGCCGGGCTTGATGAGCGCAAGATAGGCCGCCATGTTGGCCTGACTGCCGGCATGAGGCTGCACGTTGGCATAGTCGCAGCCGAACAGTTCCATCGCACGATCACGGGCGAGGTTTTCCACGATGTCCACAAACTCGCAGCCGCCGTAATAACGCTTGCCCGGATAGCCTTCGGCGTACTTGTGCGTCATGATGGAGCCCTGCGCCTCGCGCACGGCGACGGATACAAAGTTTTCCGAAGCGATGAGTTCGAGCTTGCTTACCTGACGACGGGATTCCTTCCAGATGGCGTCCGCGACCTCGGGGTCGCGCAAGATCAGTTCGTCCATGGTTCTCCGTTCCTGAAAATTGAGGGCCGGTCCCCCGGCCCTGCAGTTTAATCGAACTTCTTCAGCACAAGGCTGGCATTGGTGCCGCCGAAGCCGAAGGAATTTATCATGACATAGCGGGGATCGAGTTTCTTCGAGCCGTCGCCCATGTAATTGAGATCGCACTCGGGATCGGGTGTTTCCTGATTGATGGTGCCGGGCACCATGCCGGTGGTCAGCGTCATGGAAGCAAACACGCTGGCGGCACCGCCGGAAGCGCCCAGAAGATGGCCGATCTGCGACTTCACGGCCGTGATGGCCAGATTCTTCGCATGATCGCCGAACACTTCATGCATGGCCTTGGTTTCCGCGGCGTCATTGGCATGCGTGGACGTTCCGTGAGCGCTGATGTGGTCGATGGCCTCGGGCGCAAGACCGGCATCCGCCAGAGCATTGCGCATGCTGGCCGCCATGCCTTCGCCCGTGTCCAGAGGCGCCACCATGTGATGGGCGTCGTCGGAAGCGCCGAAGCCCGCGACTTCCGCGTAAATCTTCGCACCGCGGGCAAGGGCATGGTCCAGAGTCTCGAGCATGAGCATGCCCGCACCTTCACCCATGATGAAACCGCTGCGACCGGCATCGAAGGGACGGGAAGCCTTTTCCGGCTCGTCCTGATGCGCCGTGCACAGCGCCTTCATGGCCGTAAATCCGGAAATGCCCATCTCGGTGATGGTCGATTCCGCACCGCCCGTGATGACGGCGTCGGCACGGCCGAGCACCAGCTGATCGTACGCGCTGCCGATGGCATGCAGCGCCGAGGCGCAGGCGCTGGTGGAAACCACGTTGATGCCCTTCGCTCCCGTGAAGATGGCCACCTGACCGGGAGCCATGTTGGAAATCAGCATGGGGATGGAGAAGGGAGAAACGCGGTTGGGACCCGAGGTACGCAGCTTTTCATGAAAATCTTCAATGGTCTTGAGGCCGCCGAGACCGACGCCGAGCACCACGCCCACGCGATGGGCATTGCTTTCGTCGATCTTGAGCCCGGAATCCGCAACAAGCTGCATGCCCGCGCATACGGCGAGCTGACAGAAGCGGTCCATCTTGCGGCTCTGCTTGGCCGGGATGAATTCCTCGGGAGTGAAATTCTTTACTTCGCCCGCAATGTGTGTAGGAAATTCGGTGGAATCAAACTGAGTGATGCGGCCGATGCCGGACTTGCCTGCAAGGAGGGCCTCCCAGCTGCTCTCAAGGTCGGTACCCAGAGGAGTGATGGCGGAAAGGCCGGTAATAACTATGCGCTTACGATCCACGCGGAACAACTCCAGATAAAGGTGACGGGAAAATGTCCCCCGAGAGGGAACGCCGCGACGACGCCGGAAGATATCCCCGGCATGCGTCGCCGAATTTCACCGCAACGGGCGTTTTGTCCGCAGACCTCTCCTTCCGCGAACACAGATCGGGGAACAGCTCTCGGCCCGGAAGATTCACGAGCCTTCAGAGTGGATTG
>JAXVQY010000134.1:0-3315 GCA_037303805.1 bacterium
ATAAATTTATGTTGCATAAAAGATAATGACGCAGCTGTACGGCGTAGGGATCTCACAATAAGACAGGCGGAGCCCGCTTTCAGCAGCGATACGCTCCGCCAGATATGCATTGTCAATCCATCATGAAATATTATCTTTTAAATATTTTGCCAGATTTACAATCATATCTATTTGTTCTTTGGATAAGTTTCGTATTTCCCGACAAATGTCGCTTCGTTCGTTTTCATTCCTATCATGTCTCGATATATTATATTTTTTTATTTTATAATACAATGTGCTCCTAGGAATGTTCAATTCCTGAACGGCATTTTTTATATTCCATCCATTTTTATTAAGAACAGAAACGTATATAATTTTAAATTATATTTATTAAAGTAATCTACTACTTTTTTATTCTCAGCATCATACAGAATAGCGATCTGAAGAGTATTCTTTGCTCCGACCGAAATAGCTTCTATTAATGGAGTCCTCTATCTTTCCGCAGCGCTATCATCGTTCACCCGTACGACGTATTCGGCAATGTACTCATCGCCGGTTTCGCCGAGCACGTAATTCATCTGGTCAAACGCATACACGGGGCTGCACGCCCGCTCTCCCCGGGCCGAAAGTTCCGCCGTCATGCGGACGAACGCCTCTTCGTGACTTTGCATGTCGCCCCGATGGAACAGGCAGGCATACCTGCCCGCCTCCATGCGTCCGGCGCGCTCCCGTCCCACGTCGCGCCACGCGGCGGTAAACATGCTTTCAATGCGGAACTCTCCCCTGCACGCGCAGTCCTCGGGAATAATGACGCCGAGCGGCGGATCAATGCTGTTCCCCTCCATCAGGCTGCGCATCAGGCACTCGGAGTAGCACTCCGCACTCGATTCCCGAACGGCGATCTTCTCGGAATCCACAGGATACACGCGTATCTCAAGCGCCTCTCTCCGCTCGAAAAAAAGCCGGTCATACGTCGCACGCCGAGCCTTCTCTCCCATGTCCGCCAGGCCCCTCAGCATGGAAAGCCGATGCGCCATGCGTTCCTGTTCCCGCTCCAGCACGGCTATGCGCTCCGTCACAAGTCCGAGATATCCCTCGTCCCCGCAGCGTTCGCGACACTTCCTTATTTCCTCCAGCGTGCTGCCCGTTTCCTTGAGAAGAGAAATCAGATCAAAATCGAAAAACTGCTTCATGCTGTATCGTCGATAGCCGTTTTCCGAAACATACGCCGGGCGGAGAAGTCCCTTTCTGTCGTAATGAAGCAGCGTGTCCTTGGTAGTGTGGCATACGCGGGCAAATTCCCCGATCTTCAAGAAACTTTTTCTTCCCACGACTTTCTCCTTGACCCTTGTGTTACCCAGTAGTTTACTCTGACGAACGACCGAAGAAAAGACGCCGACTCGCGTTGTTTCGACAAAAATCAAGGATCATGGCATGAAACTGACTGAGTTTTCCATCACCCGCGCATCCTGCGCGTACTTCTTTCTCTGCCCCGGACTCACCTATGGCGTGTTCACTTCCCGCCTGCCCGCACTGAAAATGCAGACCGGCGCCGACGAATCCCAGATAGGTCTGATGCTGCTCTGCCTCGGCGTATCCAGTCTTGCCGCCCTGTTCTGCAGCAGCCGGCTCATTGCTCGATGGGGCAGTCGATGCATTCTGAAAAACAGCGCCCTGCTTCTCGTGCTCGCCGTTGTTCTGAGCTGCCTGGCGCAGACGCCCGTGCAGCTCGGCGCAGGCTGTCTCCTTGCAGGTGCAAGCATGGGACTCGTGGATGTTGCCATGAACACCCAGGGCATTCACACCGAACATCGCTACCGCACGTCGTGCATGTCGTTCATGCACGCCGCCTACAGCTTCGGCGGCGTCACGGGCTCGGTCACCGGAGCCTTTTTCGCCGGTCTCGGACTGAGTCCGTTCATCAATGCCGTCTGCGTGCTCGGCGTGTACGCCTGTTTCCTCCTGAAGGCAGCCTCGCATCTTCTTTCCGACATGCCCGCTTCTCCCGCGGAAGAAAAAAAGGTCTCCTCCCGCGCACTGCCGCTTTTCGTCATTCTTTGCGGCGTGTTCTCCATGCTCTCCTATGCCGCAGAAGGCTCCGTGGCCGAATGGGGAAGTCTGCTGCTGTTCACCGTCAAGGGCGCGGGAGAACATACCGCCGCGCTCGTGTTTGCGGCCTTTTCCATCACCACCGTGTTCTGCCGCCTTTTCGGAGACAGACTGCGGCACGTGCTGAGCGACTTCATTCTGCTGTTCGGCGGCTCGCTGCTGGCGCTTGCCGGCATGCTGCTGGCGCTTTTCTCGCCGCTGCCCGCCGTATGTCTTGCCGGATACGCGCTCATGGGAGCCGGACTTTCCCCCATCGTGCCCACGCTCTTCAGCCGCGCAGGAAGCTGCCCGGGCATAAGCGCGGGCAGAGCAAGCGCCATTGTTTCCATTCTCTCCTACAGCGGCCTGCTGTTCTTCCCGCCCATGCTCGGCTTCGTCGCCCATGAAAAAGGGCTGCAGAGCGCCCTGCTCATCATTGTGGCCGCATGCGTCATTCTGGCGCTGGGCTCCTTCCTCTTCCGGGAAAAAAGAACGCGCGCTCCCAGGGCGTAACGATCGAAACAAGCGTTGCGAAACGATCCGCCAAACGTCTTGCGGATCGACGAAGAACGCCGGGAATGTTCCCGGCGTTCTTTCTTCATACGGCGATCATTTCTTGTTCCACGGCATGCGCGCAAGCAGCAGTCCGAGTCCGCAGAAGCCCGTGACTCCGGCAAACACCAGCCCTGCACCCACAAACGCGGAAAGCCAGTACATGGGATGCCACACATAACTTCCCAGTATGCCCAGAAGCACCAGCGCTCCGGCCCCTATCTGAATCTGCCGGAACAGCGGGAACGGTGCCTTTTCGTGACGCACGGGAAGCCCTTCCTTCTGCCAGCCGGAAAGGCCGCCTTCCATCTGCCAGGCCATGGTATCTCCGGCAAGGCTGCTGAGCAGCGCGGATGCCTTATCCGTTCTGTTGCCGGAACGGCAGAAGAAAATAATCGGCTTGTCCGGGGCATCGGCATCCTTCAAAGGATACATCTTTGCAATGGACAACGGAACGAGACGGGCTTCGGGAATGAAGTTTTCCGCATATTCCGCACTTTCCCTGATATCGATGAGACGGGCTTCCCCGTTCTTCAGCATCTCGAACGCCCTGCGGGGCGAAATGGTAGGCAGCATGGACGACTCCTTTTTCTCAACACATAACGTAAACAAAAAATACAGGCAATATGCTGAAAAATTTTTCCTTCGCCTCGCCATGCCCTGCAGGGAATCACAGCTCTACACTGCTATACCTGT
>JAXVQY010000135.1:0-4760 GCA_037303805.1 bacterium
TTCTTTCTTCCCTTGCTCCGGCTTTGGGCTTGCCGGAAATCACCTTGAGGGATGGCGAACCCGAATGCCTGCTGGTCATTGATGACTTTGAGGTGAGCCTGCGATATCTCCCCGGAGCCGATCTAGCCATGCTGTTTACGGTTGTGGCGCCTTTGCCTGAGAACGGGAGAGAACATTTGTACGCCGCTCTGCTGGATGCCAATACTTTTTTTCACGAAACTCAGGGATTCACTTTAGCTGCACGTGAAGATACCGGAGTGACGCTTCAGGGCGTCATGTCCATGCGTGTTCTTGATGGTTCCAATATTGCTGCATGGGTGCAGAATTTCATTGATGTCGCAGAACACTGGCAGAACGTATGCGTAACGAATGGGGGAGAATCGGAAGAGAGTTATGAATCTTTTCCGCAGGATATGCTGAAAGTATGATCTGCAGAGGCTCCGGAACGAAGGAATCCGGCTTCCGGAGCCTGCTCTCTTTGTCGTTTGAAATTTTACAGGTGCAGAATGCAAAAAATACTCGGGATTGGATATTGAGAGCTGCCTTTTCGCCGACGTGCGAGATCAGTCGATCTGTTCAATGGTGATGACAGTACCGTTTTTTGCCGCAGCAATTTCCGTCATGCTTGAGGTGATGCGTCCCAGAGGAATAAGCCCTCTCGACCAGGAAAAATCCTTGTAGAAGATGGCCAGGTTTCCCCAAGGTGCGTAATAGGCCAGAGTTCCTGCTGACGGTGTAAATCCCTCAGGAGCATCTTCAAGAGAAAGGCTTCGAGGAAGATCACTTATTTTTTCCGTGTCATGGAAATCTTCCAGAGTAAGAGAAAGAGGGAGCATGGCATAAAAATCTCGACCGGCGGGCGTGTTATCCAGTATGGCGGTCAAGGTTTTTCCGTTGATGATCAGGCGGATGCTTCTGTTTTCTTCTGCGTCTGCATGGAAGGGAAGAATTGTCGTGACAGTGAACAGCATCAGGGACAACAATGAAAGAATGGACTTAGCTTTATTCATGGGAAATCCTTCTGCGTGATGGCTCGTGTCGTTGGATGTAAATTCGTTGGATGATAGCGTCCGTGGGATGGAAACTTTTTTGATTTATGCATAAAGTATTATATAACAGCAACTACTTATTAGCTATATGCTTTCATGCCGATGAGGTATGTTTTTTGAATCCTGATATGGAGATTTGATCAGCCGTCCGGTATCCCGTAAAATGAGGAGAAGTCATTCATAGCTGTGAAGTCTTCGTGGGGAGGCACTTGTATGAAGCGTACTCCCGGTGTAGGAAGAATACTTGACGAGGTTGTCCGGGTATGTCTTGTTTGAGAGAGGGAAAGTTCGGATCCTACAGAATACCAAGGAGACGCCATGGCCGTGGTACTTTCATATCGTTGGAAAAGGAATCCTGAACGGCTGCTCAGGACTTTGGAGATGGGAGCACACGTGAGCACGGCGCAGGAGGAACGTCTTTTCCTCGACAGGCTTGAAGAGTCTTCGGATGATGTTCCTGGAGATTTTTGCCTGGTCATGGGAGGCTTTACGGACGGAATATTCGGCAGAGCCTATTCCATCACGGCGGATTTGCCTTTACTCCTTGGGCCGGAGTTTGATGTCTATTATCGGGAGTATGATGAGATTTCTGCGGTGAGGCGTCTGCTGCGATGTTATGCCGGGCGTTCACGTCGATTGGTTTTGATCGGACACAGTTGGGGCGGCAGTTCTCTGGCTCGTGATGTCATTCCTCACTGCAGCGATGCGCGAATCAATGCCCTGGTTACGCTGGATCCGGTGGGAATTCGTGGTCCGCGTTTTCTGCCTCAGGTACGGCGCTGGCTTAATGTATATATTCCTTATGACAAAGCGGCATGGAGTCGTGAAAATAATATTGCCCGTCTCGGCAGACCGTGGGAATATGTGAGGCAGGCCAATGTCAATCGTGTACCGTCAATCCTGCGTCACGCCGATGCGCGCGGAATGTTCCGCGAGTTTGGGGAAGGTTTTATAAAGCTGGCATTGCTGGATGGTCGGAATTTCTACAGCGGAATGGACGGGAGCGATTAGAGCTCTGAGTCGCGCAAAGGTGAAGTTTCGAATATTTTTCCGGTGACTTCGGGAAAACGAGCGTTAGTTTGTTTTTTCGGAAAAGGGTGGGCGGAATGTCCACCGAAGAGCAAAAAGGGCGAGCAGCAGAGCTGCTGTCAGGTATGCGGCATCCATGCCCCACAGGGAGAGTACGGTAAAGCCTCCCAGCGGTCCGAGAGCCGCTCCGAGATCTATGGCGAGCGTATAGGCCGTGATGACGAATACGGCGGAAGAGCGCGATGCCACGTCCGTCGCCAGAGCATCGGAAAGGGTGGTCATTGTGGTGCAGCTTACTTCAATGGCTATAAGTACTGCCATCCATGGGACAAGGGGAAGCGGCAGTGTCGTGAGGGCAAACAGCAAAGCCGCGGCCCAGCATCCTCCTGCAAACATGGGAATGCGCCCGAGTTTGCCGTCGGAAAGGCGTCCTACCAGAGGAGACAGCAGAGGATCCCATCCCCAGCGTAGAGATTGTATCATGCCTGCCAGGGTGGAACATCCCAGGGAAAAACCGAGTACGAGTACGGAGTTTCCCCAGTGATGGGCAAGAAGGGCGCTCAGTGTGGAGGAGAAGAAGCCTTCAATGATGAGCGTGACGAAAAGGCAGGTAAGCAGTACCCAGACAAGCTCCGGGGAGCGCAACAGTGCGGAGAGCGGAGTTTTTTTCTGTTCTGGAGAGGATGTGGTTCTGTTGATTGGAGGAATCCGGCGCAGCAACAGGAGCGCCATGGGCAGGGCAAGCGCAGCAACACCGGCACTGATAAGCAGGGTGGGGCGCAGTCCTATGAGATCGGCAAGAAAACCGCCTCCGAGCATACCTGTAAGATTGCCCAGACGATACGTTCCTGTGTAGAGACCTATAAGGTATCCTCTGTCGTTTTTTCCCGCCACATCCATGACTGTGAACAGACCGCCCAGTTTGAGCAGGGACCAAGCAAGGCCCCACAGAATACGTAGAGCCGACCAGGTGATCAAGGAGGAAGCCCCGGCATACCCCAGGGGAATGAGCAGTGAAAGCACGGCGGCGCATACGGCACAGGTTTTGGTGCTCACCCTGGAATATATCCAGCCTATGACGGGGTTGAGAGGCAGTCTGGCCAGACGGTTGAGAGACAGAATGATGCCTACTTCCCACAGGGACCCGAGTCCGGCCTCCTGCCAGTAGACGGGCAGAGTGACGTAAAGCAGAGCGTCGCTGGTCATGCATGCGGCGGTAAGCAGGGCAAAGATGATGACCTGACGGCGGGAACTGGAGGCAACGGCGGTCATTTTCAGGCAAGATGAAGGCGGACTCCCGCCTCCCGTATCATGTCCTGCCAGCGGGAAGGCAGAGGACCGTTGGAGAAGATGGCTTCAAGTTGACTTATGTGTCCGGCTCTCACCATGGCAGGGCGTCCGAATTTGGACCGGTCACAGGCGAGAAAAACGCGCCGGGAATGCTCGATGATGGTTTTTGCAACGGAAACCTCACGATAGTCATAATCAAGCAGATTGCCTTCCGTATCAATGCCGGAAATTCCTATGATTCCGAAGTCCATGCGGAATTCTCTGATGAAATGTTCCGTTTCCGCGCCGATGACGCCGAGATCGTGGGAACGCACCGTGCCTCCGGCGATGATGACTTCAAAACTGGGATTACCTGCACAGATGCGGGCGACATTGAGATTGTTGGTGAGAATACGCAGGTTTTTATGGTCGAGCAGAGCAAAGGCAACAGCCTCCGTCGTGGTTCCGATATTTATGCACAGAGAAGCCCCGTCGGGGATATGTCGTGCCACAAGTTCGGCAATGTGTCTTTTTTCTTCCGTAAACAGCAGTTTTCGTTGATCGTAGATGATATTTTCCGTGCTGAGCGGCATTCCCACTCCGCCGTGAAATCGCTGAACTCTGCCTTCATCGGCCAGCTGGTTGATATCCCGTCGCATGGTTTGCGGGGTCACGGAAAAGTTCTGGGCCAGTTCCTCTATGGTGGCGTAGCCACGTTTATTGAGGAATTCCAGAAGATTTTTCTTTCGGCTGTCTGCTTTGTTCATATACCTTGTCCTGCGGGAAAACTGGCCGGAGTATAGAAGCAACGTGCAGCTTCGGCAAGGGGAGAATTGTTTACGGGAAAGTGATATGTGAAAAAAAACGTTATTGACACATTGGCGTAACAAAGACTACATTCTTCATTCATATCGAAGGAATTACTGCAACAGTCGGAGATGATCCGGGGTGTCAGGCCGGAGAAGCCTTCCCCAGTTGCAGCTCGGAACCTCGGATAGGAAAGTTTTGCGGGATATCTCAGTAACAGATTGAAAGCAATCTACTTTCATCACGTATTGCATCCGGCGGATGCGGGAGCAGGTATCTGCTTCCAAGGATAAAAATCATATTTTGCAGTATACGGGCAGTACAATTCGTGAAATTGTCCGTTTTCAGGAGCAATCGGCTCCAAAGAGGCACAGCATGTCGGTAGAACTCTATTTCGACAGGCAGGACAGAGAAATCCTGACCATGGTCAACAGAATTCTGGAATGTCCGGACAAGTCCCAGAGTCGGGTCTTTGATGCTAATTTGCATCCTCATGGGATCAAGGGACTGGTCATTTCCCGTGTGTCGCGCGTGGCCTATGCCGTCATCAATCTGCTTACCAATCTTGAAGTCGGTCAGGCCGATGACAGACTCATGGCTCTGCAG
>JAXVQY010000136.1:0-2565 GCA_037303805.1 bacterium
TTGTTGTGTCCATTCTCTGCCACATCGTTTCCGACTCCGCCTATGTGGTTCTGATGCCTGTTTCCGCACTTATTTTCTATTCCTGCGGCCGTCATCCTCTGGCGGGTATTGCCTGCTCCTTCGCCGGTCTTGCCGGCGTATTTACCGCAAGCTATACGCCGTCCATCATTGACCCCGTCATGCAGAGTTTTACACAGGCCGCTGCTCAGACGCTTGATCCCAGTTACTCGGTCAACGTGCTTTGCAACTATTTCTTTGCCGTGGGCGGCACGTTTTTCGTGGTCGCTGCCTGCTGGTATGTGACCGACAAGATCGTTGAGCCTCGCCTGCGCATGACTATGCCGCTCGACAGCGGACTTGAAAACGATCCCGATCTGCAGCTCAACCCCATCAGTCCGGAAGAGCAGAGAGCCTTCAGACGGGCCTGCATTACCTGGCTGGCTTTTATTCTGCTTTTCTTTGCCATGTGCGTGCCGGAACACTCTCTGTTCCGCGCCCCCGACGGAAGCCTGACCAGTCCCAAGGCTCCGGTCATGCAGGCCATTGTTCCTCTGCTGTTCCTTTTCTTCGCCGTACCCGGCCTGGTATACGGCTATGTGTCCGGGACGTTCAAGAACAGTACGGATGTCATCAAGTCCATGGAACATGTACTCACCATGCTCCTGTCCTTCATCGTGTTCGCCTTTTTTGCCGCACAGTTTCTCTACGTGTTCGGCAAATCCAACATCGGAACTCTGCTTGCCATCGCAGGTGCGGAATTCCTGAAGAACATGGGACTGCCTTCCGGTATGACGTTGTTCGGCATCATTCTGCTGACCGGTATGCTGAACATCCTTATTACGTCTGCCACATCCAAATGGGCTATTCTGTCCACCATCTTCGTTCCCATGCTCATGATGCTCGGCATTTCTCCCGAGCTCACCCAGGCGGCCTTCCGCGTGAGCGATTCCGCAGTAAACGTTTCCACTCCTCTGTTCCCGTTCTATCCTCTGCTCATCATGTACTGCCAGAAGTACGCAAAAGCCACAGGTGTCGGCACGCTCTGCTCCATGATGCTGCCGTATACGTTTGCGCTTCTGATCGTGCTTACGCTGGTTCTGTATGCTTTTTGGATGATCGGGATTCCGCTGGGATTCGACAGCGGTTATGTGTATCCTCCCGTCAAGTAACGTCATAAAAGAGTAAAAGAAGGCAAAATCATGAAAAATGAATACGCTGAAGAGTTGACGGAGCGTTTTTTGCGCTATGTCGCCGTTCCTTCCGAAAGTGACGCCACGGCTGGCGTCGTGCCGAGTACGGAAGGGCAGCGTGAACTTGCCCGTCTTCTGGAAAGTGAACTTCAGGCCATGGGTCTGGAAGAAATTGAGATCGACGAACATTCCATCCTTACGGCCAGGCTTCCCGGCAATGTTCCGGGTGCGCCTGCCATCGGTTTCGTCGCTCATCTGGATACGGTTCCTGTTTCCCTTTCACCGGAAGTACATCCTCAAGTGCTGCACTACGAGGGCGGCGACGTTTGTCTGAACGCAGAAAAGGATATCTGGCTGCGTCTTTCCGAGCATCCCGAACTTGCCGACTACAAGGGACAGGATGTTGTCTTCACCGACGGAACAAGTGTCCTCGGTGCAGACAACAAGGCTGCGATCGCCAATGTGATGACCATGCTTCATACGCTTTCTTCCGGTGACAGGCCGCATGGCGAAATTCGTGTGGCCTTTGTCCCTGATGAGGAAATCGGTCTCTGCGGTTCAAAGCTCCTTGACCTGAACAAGTTCAAGGTGGACTTTGCCTATACCATCGACTGCTGCGCGGTCGGTGAACTGGTGTACGAAACGTTCAACGCCGGGAGCGTTCTTTTCGAGATTGAAGGTGTGACGGCTCATCCCATGTCGGCAAAGGGTGTTCTGGTGAATCCTCTGCTCATAGCGACGGACATCATCAACTGCTTTGACCGCAAGCAGACACCTGAGCATACCGACGGAAAAGAAGGCTACTGGTGGTTTACCGGTATGGAGTCGAACAGCAGCCGTTGCACGCTGCATATGAACATCCGAGATTTCGACAAGGAATGCTATGAGGCCCGCAAGAAGTATGTACGGGATGTGGTGGACTTCATGCGTATCCGCTACAAGAGAGCGAAGATAAACGTCACACTTACAGATGTGTACGGTAATATTGTGTCCTCTCTCGGTGAGGACCGGGCTCCTATTGATCTCATGTATGAGGCTGCGCATGAAATCGGTGTGGAGCCGAAGACCATTGCCATGCGTGGCGGTACTGACGGCTCCGCACTTTCCGCCAAAGGATTGGTGACCCCCAATTACTTTACGGGAGGGTTGAACTTCCACTCCAATGCGGAATTTCTCCCCATTCCGTCTTTGTGCAAGTCTCTTGAGATGACGCTTAAAATTTTGGAACTGGCGGCTGCCAAGGCTTCCGTCCGATAGAAAAGTACGGTTTCCATATGACGAATACACCTCCTGTCGATATTTCGATGGGGGGTGTTTTTTGGTTAAAAGCCCTCAGCTGGGCTGGGGCGGAAAACTTGATTTGCTGAGAAAGAGG
>JAXVQY010000137.1:0-2911 GCA_037303805.1 bacterium
ACCGTTCCTGATCGCCCACCAGACGGTTCGGTGGCTCGGGAATCGGGGAAATCTTGGGAAGCTGCTTTACTGCCATTACTTCAACCCCTGTACGTCAATGTTCATGCTCACGTCATTCGGCCCGATGACGGTTGCGCTCCAGTCCTCAAGCCAGCCCCAGACCGTCAGCGACTGGTAGGAGCCGATGCCCTCGTTGTCGTCCCCGAGCCACAAGGCGGGAAGGCCGTGCATCCTGGCGAGGATTTCCCGCACGCTGTCCAGCCGGGACGGGTGCAAATACAGCGGCAGGCTCGTGCGCTTGGCGTTGGCCCGCTTGACCAGCCGCGTGTTGCCGAACTCGTCGGTGTCCTTTCTGGAATAGTCCCGGATGCCGAGCCGGGTATTGTACTGCGTCGTACCGATGGGCCACGCCTGCCCCGCGATGACCTGCCCGAGCGCCGGGCCTCCCTCCTGCGTGAGCGTGACCTCAAGCGTCGCCACGGGAGAGACGGGAATGTTTGTCACAGCCTGATCAACGATGCGCTCAAGGGGCAGGAAGTAGTAGTTCCAGTAGCCGTCCACGTCTTTCAACGTGTTCACCGTGCGGTCGTACATGACGAGGCCGTCGCCGTCCTTCACCACGGCCCGGATGCTGGTGGCCTTGAAGTTCAGGAGCGCGAACGCCGTGCAGCGGTTGAACGTCACAGTAAACGTCAGCGTCTCGGCGTCCATCGGGGCGACGGTCTGTGTTGAGACATACTGATCGAGCATTGCGTAACGGTTCGTCGGCCCCATGAGCCGCCACGCCGCATCCGTCCCTTCGCAATTCTGGTCAGGCCGCTTGCCCGTGCTGGCGGTCACGGCCTTGTAGACCCTATGCTCATGGATGACGGAATCCCCGATCTCATAGGCTGTGCCCGCGTTCCACGCCGGGGCGTCGTTTTCCGGCACGGTGCTGGACAGCAACCGGATGGCCTGCGGCTCTATGAGCTTCATGCCCGCACCCCCGGCATCCCCTCGGCGTCCCACGCTTCAACCATGTCGGACGTGCGGCGGGAAAATCTGGCGATCTCGGACATGGAAATGAGCATGTCCCGGCGAAGCTGGTAGACTTCCCGCCGCAACGCCTTGACCTCCGCATCGCTTCCCGAATCGGTGTCAGCCGCCCGGGGCGTCACGCTGCGGAACAGCGCCGCCGTATCCGCCGCCGTGTAGACGCGCCCCGGCTGCGAGAAGTTCACAAGCTCCGGCCCCTCCTCGCCCACAAGGGACCAGCCAGGCATGGCAAGCCCGCCACGGGCGAACGCCTTCACCCCGGCCTTTTGCCCGGCGGCGTCAAGGAGCGGCTTCAAGTCGGCAATCTGCTTTTCAATCTCCTCAAGCGTGGCGCTCTGACCCTGAAGCTGCTTGAGCGCCGCGTTCTGGACATCAAGCTGGCCTTGCAGCGCTTCAAGTTGCTTGTCGGCTGCGGATACCTGCGCGCCCGCCGCGTCCTGCGCGGACTTCAACTGTGCGTTCACCGCGAAGAAAGCGTCGAGGTATTCCTCTTCCGTGCCCGCCGTCTGTTTCACGAGGTCGAGCAGGGAATTGCCCACGCCCGCAAGCTGGCCCGCCGCGTCGGAGTCGCCGCCAAGCGCAAGCCCGGACAGCCGCCGGAACTCGGCCTGCACCGTGCCGAGGCGGTTCTCCGCGTCGAGGTTGGCGCTCCCGGCAAACAGGTTGTACCGGGATTGACCAAGGCTCTTGTCCAGCCCTTCCCATGTGCTCTTGAGCGTCTTCGCGGTATTGATCTGCTCATTGATCGCGTTGATCTGTTCCTGTATCGCCTGCTGTTGCAATTGGACCCGCTGCTGTTCCAGCGCATCCATCTGCGCCTTGAGCGAATCGTATTCGGACTTCGCGGCGTCCTGCGCGGCCTTTGCGGTTTCGGCGGCGTGGAGCTTCAACAGTTCCGCCACCTGCGCGGAGCCTTCCCCGAACTGTTGAATCGTCTCCCGCAACTCGTTGGCTTGCGATATGGCCCGGCCCACCTCATCACTGTTGCCGTTCACCGCCGCCCACCGTTGCGCGACGGACTGGCCGAACGAGCGCAGCATTTCCTCAGTGGCCTGTTTCACCACCTCCGCGCGCATGGCCTCCACCTGCGCAAGCTGCCCTTCCGTCGCCCCGATGATTTCAAGCGCCTTCTTGCGCTGATCCACGGCCTCGTTCGCCGCCTTCACCGCCTGCGCGTAGGCCGAAAGCGGGTGCAAGGACTCGTCCAGTGACTCGATCACGTTGTCGATGTAAGCGTGCCTGTAGTCCTCCATGAGCTTCCCGGCGTAATCGGCATTCACACCAAGCGACCGCATGGACTCCGTCCATTCGTCCAGTTGCGCCCGTGCCGCCTTCGCCTGCTGCTCCATCTCCGATAGCGGTTCTTTGATGTTCGCCGTGGCTTCCGTTACCGTATTGATGGCGTTGATGGCCTGAATCGCCTTATCCAGCCCTTCCGTGGACGACAGATCCACGGCCAGCATCGAGGACAGATCCGTTCCGGCCATTGCCCGCTGGAGCGCGTTCAGCATAACGCGCTGGATATCTTCCCCGGCGGTATTGATGACCTCCTGAAGCTGTTCCTCGTCATGGAACTGGAAATTCCACGTGCTCGGCCCGTAGTCGGTGACGCCCTTACGTCCCGCCGTGGAGCCGCGACCGAAGCTGACCGTCTCGGCGTTGAGCCGGGCAAGGACCTGCGCCTGATACTCTTCCGGCAACGCTTGCGCGAACCCCATAATTGAGCTGGCCGTGGTGTTGGCCACCTCGCCAAGCCCCTTGAAAATCCCGGCCGCATCGGAAACGCTGGCCCGGTCAGTCCATGCCCCTTGCGTCATGAGGGCTTCCCAGTCCGAGCCAAACAGACTGGCGTCGACAACATTGGTGTAGACGGAAG
>JAXVQY010000138.1:0-9119 GCA_037303805.1 bacterium
TTATATTTTACTATAATTACTTTATATATTGAAAAATTTTAATATAAAAATTTTATTGATTAAATTTAACATTATTATACTATTTTTCTATGTATTATGTTATATTAGTTTAATAACATATTATTAACAGTTTTTTAACGCATACAAAAGACAAACAGGATCGTCACATGGATATACAGACAGAAAAAAGTTCACAATATCCGTTAATTTCCGTCATCATACCTGTCTATAAGGTGGAAAACTATATACGATCTTGTGTAGACAGTATATTAAATCAAAAATTGACAAATTTTGAATGTATTCTCGTTGACGACGGCTCTCCAGACAACTGCCCGACTATCTGTGATGAGTACGCTCAAAATGACAGACGAATACGAGTTGTCCATCAGGAAAATCAAGGGCTTTCGGCGGCCCGTAATGCCGGTATGCGTATGGCATCCGGAGAATGGCTTGCTTTTGTCGACTCCGATGACTGCGTACATCCCGATTACCTGAGCATGCTGTATGAAACTGCACAGGCTACCGATGCTGATATTGTCTGCTGTTCTTTTTTCTCCATACAAGATCAGGAGAGTATGGATGAAAAATGGACCTATTCACCTCTAAAAAAAAGTCTTATCTGCTCAGGAATCGATGCACTTCTGCTTCATTATAAAAAAGGAAACTTTTCCTTCAATGTTTGGGATAAGTTATATAAACGTGACATTCTTATCAATCAATTGTTCCCTGTTGGCTTATATCATGAAGATCAGTATTTTAATACTCATGTTATGTATAATTGTAAAAAAAATTGCATGCATAGATAATAAACTTTACGCCTATAGAATACGAAATTCTTCCATTACAGGAAGTCCGTTTACTGCTAGAGCTCTTGATCGTATCACTGTAAAATACGATGCCTTTCTCTTTTTTAAAGAAAAAGGTCATCATGATCTGCTTGAAAACTCGGCACATCAGTTTTGGAGATCCCTCTGGAAGTATCTCCGCAAAGCAGTCAAACACAACTGTTTGTCGGATACCAGAAACAAAGAAATCCGTGTCTATTGTGAAAATATATGGAATGACGGATTTCCTCCAGGAAATCCCTTCCGACGATTAGTTCTTTGCCTCTATAGAAATGATTCCACAAGGAAGCTGTTCTTCACACTGTGCAAATTTCTGTAGAATAATTCATACCGATCATAAAAACGGCAGACGGATAAAAAACTGTCTGCCGTTTTTATGATCCAAGACCATTATCATCCATCGACCAACATTCGCATCTGTACTGCTATTATTCTATTCCCCAGCATATTCTGCAGGTTGTTTTTCTTCCATGATATCCATAAAGACCACAACTGTTCAGGCACAAGACTGATTTTTAACGATATCAACAGGATACCATACTTTCCTGCTAGG
Organism: bacterium; assembly: GCA_037303805.1. GTDB lineage: Bacteria > Desulfobacterota > Desulfovibrionia > Desulfovibrionales > Desulfovibrionaceae > Mailhella. Next base: position 1,399 of record JAXVQY010000138.1, read on the forward strand.
AAATTACTACTGTAGGGATGACCTCATCCAGGCCCACGCCCTGAATGACTGCTCAATTTCTTTCCGAGCAAGCGAAGACAACGAGAATGGAAATGGGAAAGCGTTTCTGAGTTCCATAGACAACAAGATGATAAGAATGATGTCGTCCTTATATTCATCCGTATGCTGCCTTCTCAGCGAAGTCGGATAAAACCATCAGGAACACAATTTCAGCCGAAAGCATTATGTCCCTACGGCCGTAATTCCCGGTAAGACTCCCTGAGACAATCGAGTATGGCCTTTTCCACAGGCGAAAGAAGATTCTGCCGAGGATAGATAAGGCAGTTCAGACCGGGCATGGGATAGCCCTCCACAAACAAGCCTGTAACACTGCCGGAAGGAATATTGGGATTTTTGACGACGCTGCGGGGAAAAACGGCGGCAACGGCAGCGTCACTTCGTACCAGATTCAGCAGGCTTTCCTGCTTCGTTCCGTAATAAGGCGCATGTTCACGGGAAAAATACTGATAAATTTTGCTGTAATAAAATCTGTTCTGATCATCCTGAGGATAAAGTGCTGCTGTAAACTGCTGAAGATGCTCCAACTTCAGCCCGCTCCCCGAGGCCAGAGGATGACCGCTGTTGATGATCACGGCGTAATCATCCTCCCCCATGACTTCAATACAAAGACCGCTCTTATCCAGAGCAGCACGAATATCATTCAGTTCCCCCGGAGGAATGGCTCCGCACAAACCGATCATGGGTTCTTCTTTCACCATCCGCATGAGCTCATCTTTTTTCCGCTCGTTCAACTCGACCGCGACATTGGGATATCGTTCCTTGAGAAAAAGCACGGCCCTGTCCAAAATCAGGTTGATCATGGAACTTGTGCCAGCAATTCTTACAGGCATACGGGCTTCGGCATCACAATCTCTCAGACTGTCCCAGCGTCCGCATATATCGACGATCTGCTGCACATCGTTGAGAATGGCCTGTCCACGCGAGGTCAATGCCACGCCTGACTTGGAACGGTTGAACACGGAAAAACCGAGGCTCTTTTCCAGAGAGTTCATGGCAGAAAGCAAGGACTGCTGAGTAATCTCAAGCTGTTGAGCCGCCTTGTTGATGGAGCCGCAACGCGCGATTTTCAAAAAATACTTGAACTGACGTATGGTCATTCCGAGAGCGGTACTCCTCTTTCCGCCGATATCGAGCAAAAATTCCCATAAAAAAATTTTATCGAAAATCTTCGAAGAAAAATCAAAATTAAACTAATATTACAATATATTATATAAGATACAGCATTTTAGCTGTAACAGGTCACAACAATACTCTCCTATGCCTGTACCCCACACATTGTTACATAAAAGACAATGCTAGCAAAAGTCTGACCTGGTCGCCACGCCTTTTTCACCAAGGAGAGTATATCTATGAGTTCCCCGGTTTACAAGCAGCTCTATCCTCATCTGTTCACTCCCCTCACCGTCGGCAAAGCTACCTTTAAAAACCGTATTTTCGTTGCCCCGACCCACACACCGTTCTCGGCCGGAGTGAACAATCTGCTGACACCGGAAGGCATCCGTTACTACGGAGGCTTTGCCAAGGGCGGCGCCGGCGCCGTGCACATCGGCGAATCCCTGCTCGACAGGGTCAACAGCGCCGCGCACGACAGTCATCTCAACATCATTGATGAAGAGTGCCTGAAAAGCTACAACACCTACAATGAATACTGCCACATTTTCGGCGCGAAAACGTCCATAGAGTTCAATCACAGCGGTCATTTTGCCATGCCCGCCTTCGGCGACGGACGCGATCCCATGTCGGCCATGGAAATGAACATGCCGAGCGGCGTGCACGTACGCGCCATGAATGAGGACGACATGGAGTATGTGGCACATATTTACTGCAAGGCCGCCAACATGGCCAAGCGTGCCGGATTCGACATGATTCTGATGCATTACGGACACGGCTGGCTCATGGGCGGCTTCCTTTCTCCCATTCTGAACCAGAGGACGGACAAGTACGGCGGCAGCGTGGAAAACCGCATGCGTTTTCCGCTCATGGTGATCGAACGTGTGCGCAAGGTAGTGGGTCCGGACTTTCTCATTGAAGTGCGCCTGAGCGGCGATGAATGCGTACCGGAAGGCATCAAGATCGAAGATACCATTGAAAACGTACGCATGCTGCAGGATTACGCCAGTCTGGTGCACATTTCCACGGGCAACCGCTTCGTGCCGTTCAGCCGCGCCATCATGCATCCGACGCACTTCATCGAGGAAGGTCACAACGTGCATCTGGCGGCACGGGTGAAGAAAGAACCCGACATCCGCATTCCCATCGGCACGCTGGGCGGCATAGACACGCCGGAATTTGCAGAAAAGACCCTGGCCGAAGGCAAGGCTGACTACGTGCTCATGGCGCGCGGCTGGATTGCCGATCCCGACTGGGCCAACAAGGCCCGCTGCGGCAAGGCCGAAGACATACGCCCCTGCATACGCTGCATGCACTGTCTGGACATTCCGCTCGGCAAACGCAACACGAGTCTGCACAACATTGCCGATATTTTCGACGAATACCCCACTACCACGCGGCGCGCGGAATGTGCGGTGAACGTGTACCACGGAAACGGTCAGTGTCGTCTTGATCTTCCCCCGGCAAAGGGCAGAAAGAAGGTGGTGGTCATCGGCGGCGGCGTTGCGGGCATGAATGCAGCCATCACGGCGGCATCACGCGGCCACGAAGTCGTGCTCTTCGAAAAGTCCGACACGCTGGGCGGTCAGCTTTCGACCTATGCTCCGGCCATGTGGTTCAAGATCGACAACATGGAACGTTACCGCCGCTATCTGGAAATTCAGGTACGCAAGGCGGCCATACGTCTGCATCTGGGCGAAGAAGCCACGCCGGAACGGGTGACGGCCGAAGCGCCCGACGCGGTGATCGTGGCCGTGGGCGCCGCCCCGGTGAAGCCCGGCATTCCCGGTCTGGACAGAGCCAACGTGTTCACGGCCATGGACGTCCTGGGCCACGAAAAGGAAAAACTCGGCAACAGTCATGTGGCCATAGTAGGCGGCGGCATGGTGGGGTGCGAAGTGGCGCTTCAGCTTTCGCACCTCGGCTACACGGTGGACATCGTGGAAATGGCCCCCATGCTGGCTCCCGACGGCATTTATACCGAACGCGTACACACCATGTATCTTATGGACAATGACCCGCACATCACCCAGCACGTTTCCACTCGCTGCCTGGAAATCGGCGACGAAGGCCTGGTGGTGGAAACCGCCGAAGGCCGCAAGAGCATTCCGGCCGGGGCCGTGGTGATCTGTGCAGGCATGAAGCCCCTGACCGAAGAAGCCCGCCGCTTCGACGATCTGGCCTTCGACGTCATTCACGTGGGTGACTGCCGCAAAGTCGGTACCGTGGCCGATGCCACAGCTGCCGGTTACGACGCCGCCGTCGTGCTCTGATTCCCTCTTCGTCGTGCGACGTCATTCCTGCCCCCTGTCTCTGACAGGGGGCATCCAGAGTTTCTTTTCCGTTAATTTGAGAAACCGGAGGTCTTCATGAACAAGCATTTCCTCATTGCCCTGGCCGCCGCCGCGGCGCTCTGCTTCACCCTGCCCGTCACGTCACAGGCCAAGACCTGGAATCTGCGCTTCACGGGATCGGATTTCGAGTCGCATCCCAGCGTGGCCAACGGTCTGCTGCCGTGGCTCAAGGAAATCGAAAAGGCCACCAACGGACAGGTGAAAATCCGCTACTTCAACCCCAACACCATCTGTCCGGTTACGGAAATCGTCACCTCCATCGAAAGCGGTGCCATCGACATGGGCGCCATCGACCATGCCCGCACCACGGGCCGCTTTCCGCTGCACGACGTCTTTCTGCTTCCGCTTATCACGGGCAATTCCACAGCTCAGGGCGTAGCTGCCTGGCGCATGCTTCAGTCCTCTCCTCTCCTGCAGAAGGAAATGGACTCCGTCAAGGTCCTCGGCTACTGGGGCGGCGGATCCATGCAGGTCATGACCAAAGCCAAGCCCGTGACGAAGCTCGAAGACATGAAGGGACTGCGCATGACATGTATGAGCAAGCCCTTTGCCGATGCCGTGCAGGCTCTGGGCGCGAATCCCATCACCGTGCCGCTGCCCGACATCTACATGACCTTGTCACGTAACTCCGCAGACTCGGCTCTCTTCTCCCTGCTGGCTTCCGGCTCCATCAAGATTCAGGACATCATCAAGCACGTCACCATGGTAAGTCTGTGCAAAGATATCCGCTTCGTGGGCATCTACAAGGATCTGTGGAACAGCTTCCCGCCCGACATCCAGAAGGCCATTGAAAGTACCTGCTGCAGTGAAGAATGGGTCATCCGCATGTCGCAGACCATGGACAACGGCGACATCGCCGGCAAGGAACTTCTGACCAAGGCCGGAGCCAAATTCTACACCCTGGATGCTGCCGAACATGAACGCTGGGTCAAGGCCTGTGCACCGCTCGACAAGGCATGGGTAGATAAGGTCGTAGAGCTGGGCATCAACCGCAGCGATGCCGAAGCCCTGCTTCAGCAGGTGCGTAAGGTCGGTGCGGAAGTCACGGCCGAACTCGCTGCCAAGACCGCGAACTAAAACCGGGGAGGATGATCATGAGTTCCGGTATCGAACAGGCTTCCCATCGTCTGACCACATTGTCCCGACGTATCAACAGTGCGTTCCGCAAGCTTTCCGTTCTGGCTGCGGGACTCATGGTCATCCCTACCGTTCTGGATGTGCTCAGCCGTTTTCTCTTCAACAAATCGCTCATTGGAGCCATGGAACTCGTCGAGTTCTGCATGGTCATACTGGTGTTCAGCTGTCTCGGTCAGATTCAGGACGACCGTTCTCACATCCGTGTGACGCTGCTCACCGATCACTTTTCTCCTCGCGTGAGGGACATGCTGGAAATCGTTTCCACCTTCTGTCCCTTTCTGCTGCTCTGTCTCGTCACGTGGTGTGTCTATAACAACGGACTCACCAAATACGCCAACAACGAACTGAGCGGCATGCTCGGCATTCCTCTTGCTCCTTTCATCATGTACGGGGCTCTGGGGTGCCTTATCTTTGCCTTCGCTCTGCTTGCGAATTTTGTGTCAGTCGCGGCGCGCATGCTGACGAACAACATGAAATTCGCCTTCCTCTGCGGTATAGCCCTCAGCGTTCTGCTTCTTTCCCTGCCCTTCCTGGTACGCGGCACAAGCGTGGCCGACAGTTATGTCCTGCTCGGCTCCCTCGGCATGATCATTCTTATGGCGTGCATCCTGCTCGGCATGCCCATAGGTCTTGCCATGGCACTCATGGGCTACATCGGCATGCTCGTCATCTATCCCAATTTCAAGGCATCCTTCTCCATGCTGGGCGTCAATCCCTATAATGTCGCCTCGAACTATACCTATACCGTGGTACCCATGTTCATCCTCATGGGCGAACTGGCCATGTACAGCGGCATCAGTCAGGATCTGTTCAACGCCGCCAATGTCTGGCTCGGCCGCCAGCCCGGCGGTCTGGGCATAGCCACCGTTTCCGGCTGCGCCGGTTTTGCCGCCGTTTCCGGCGACTCCATGGCCACGGCCGTCACCATGGCCTCCGTCGCTCTGCCAGAAATGCGCAAAAAGCACTACGATCCCGGACTGGCCTGCGCCACCCTGGCCGCAGGCGGCACCCTCGGCATTCTCATTCCTCCGAGTACCGGCTTCATTTTCTATGCGCTCGTGACCGAAGTTTCCATCGGCAAGCTCTTCGTCGCCGGCGTCATTCCCGGTATTCTGCTCACCCTCATGTTCATTGCTGTGCTGCTGTTCATCGCCTACCGGCATCCCGAACTCTCTCCCCGCGGCGAAGCCACCACCTTCGGTGAGAAAATCCGTTCCATCCGCGGCATCTTCGCCATGGTCGCCCTCATCTTCCTCATTCTCGGCGGCATTCTTCTCGGCTGGTTCAGCCCCAACGAAGGCGGCGCCGTGGGTGCGGCAGGCACCCTGCTCTACGCCCTGTGCCGTCGTCGTCTTTCCTGGAAAGACTTTCTGAACGCCCTCAACTCCACCGCCGAAGTCACCGGACGCCTGCTGCTCATTCTCATAGGCGTGAGCATTCTCGGCACCTTTCTTGCCGCCACAGCTCTGCCCTATGATCTTGCCGACGCCGTGGTCAACCTGCACGCCAACCGCTACGTTCTGCTCGCCGCCATCGTGCTGTTCTACATCATCATGGGTTGCCTCATGAACGTCATTCCCATGATTCTGCTCACGCTGCCCGCCATCTATCCCACCATCATAGAACTGGGCTTCGATCCCGTGTGGTTCGGCGTAGTGGTCGTCATCCTCATGGAAGCCGGACAGATCACGCCTCCCGTGGGTATCAACGTGTTCGCCCTGAGCAGTGTTGCCACCGACATTCCCATGTCCAGCATATTCCGCAGAATCATTCCCTTCTTCTTCGCCATGATGTTCCTTGTGTTTCTGCTCGCCGTCTTCCCGCAGATAGCCCTGTGGCTCCCCTCCGTTCTGTTCTGACCGACAGACAGTCACTTGAAAGGCCCCCGATCAGCGCTCAGCGACCGGGGGCCTTTTCTTACCGCAGGGAAGCGCCGAGGCTAGAGAAGACCCGGATGTTCCTATATCCCGCCGGCAGAAGATCCGCGGGCAGAGCCGGACGCCCCACAGCTTCGGACGATGCCGCGGCTCTTCCGGAAAAAACATCGTAAACCAGCCTCTTCCCATTCCCCCGTCGGCAGGCGCAGCCTGACGACGAAATCAGGGGGGCGCGGGGGGAATTATTTCCCCCCGCTGCCTTTCCTCTCTTCACTTCGAGTACAAAAAAAGACCCCGTCTCTTGAGGAGGCGGGGCCTTTTTTTAATCAGCCATTACGGCAGGAGGGATGTTACTTCACTTCGGTGAAGTCGGCGTCGACGACATCGTCGTCCTTTTTGTTACCGGTGTTCTGCTGAGCCTGCTGACCGGCCTGAGCACCCTGCTGAGCCTGAGCGTTCTTGTAGAGCATTTCAGCCAGCTTGTGAGAGGCCTGGGAAAGATCGTCGGCAGCCTTCTTGATGGCGTCGGTATCGGAGCCTTCCATGGCCTTCTTGAGCACTTCGGTCTTGCTTTCCACGTCGGACTTGACCGCAGGATCAACCTTGTCACCGAGGTCCTTGAGGGACTTTTCAGTAGCATAGATGAGGGCGTCGGCCTGGTTGCGAGCTTCGATGTTTTCCTGCTTCTTCTTATCTTCGGCGGCGTTGGCTTCAGCTTCACGGACCAGCTTGTTGATTTCCTCTTCGGACAGGCCGGAAGAAGACTTGATCTGAATGGACTGTTCCTTGCCGGTGCCGAGATCCTTGGCGGACACGTTCACGATACCGTTGGCGTCGATATCGAAGGTAACTTCAATCTGCGGCACGCCACGGGGCGCGGCAGGAATGCCGGTAAGCTGGAAGTTGCCGAGGGTCATGTTGTCGGCCGCCATGGGGCGTTCGCCCTGAAGCACATGAATATCAACGGCGGGCTGGTTATCCGCGGCGGTGGAGAAGGTCTGACTCTTGCGGGTAGGAATCGTGGTATTGCGGTCGATCAGCTTGGTGAACACGCCGCCCATGGTTTCAATACCGAGGGAAAGCGGAGTCACATCGAGCAGCAGCACGTCCTTCACATCACCGGTGAGGATGGCACCCTGAATGGAAGCACCCATGGCCACCACTTCATCGGGGTTCACGGAAC
>JAXVQY010000139.1:0-2648 GCA_037303805.1 bacterium
TCATGCCCGCCTACTTCGCTGAAGGCGCCATCATCATGAAGCAGGCCCGCGAACTCGGCGGCACCTTCGTCATGATGGGTGCCGATGCCATGGACAACCCCGACACCGTAAAGATCGGCGGCAAGGCTGTGGAAGGCTTCCTCCACACCACTTTCCCCTATGACGTGAACATGCCCAACATGAGCGACGCCGCCAAGGCCTTCACTGCTGCATGGAAAGCTTCCTATCCCGACAAGGATCCCAACGTGAACTCCGCCCTCGGCTATGTGTGCTACAACCTCATCATCGACGCCATCACCCGCGCCGGTTCCGATGATCCCGAAGCCATCACCAAGGCTCTGGCCGAGACCAAGAACTTCGCGACCCCTCTGGGCACCCTTTCCATCAATGCCTCTCATGACGCCGAACTTCCCGTCGGCATCATTCAGTACAAGGACGGAAAGCGCTCCTACATCGGCGAAGCCATCGCCGACTAGTCCCCATTGAGACAAGGCCGGAGGCGGATCTCCTCCTCCGGCCGTCCGACTTTTCCCTACCCCACCGACCATTCGCCGTCCCGATACATTGGTGCGGCGCATTTCCGCGGTTCCCCGTCGACCGGCCCATTCCGGAGACGATGCGGCCGGAAAGGGTTTCCTTCATGAGTCTGGAACTGTTCCTCCAACACTTTTTCAATGCGCTTACACTAGGCTCTCTGTACGGCCTCATCGCCATCGGCTACACCATGGTGTACGGCATTCTGCGCCTCATCAACTTCGCCCACGGCGACATCCTGATGCTCGGCGCCTATTTTGTCTTCTACGGTACCACGCTGTTCTGTCTTCCATGGCCTGTGGCCGTGGTGGTCGCCATTCTCGGTTCCGCAGCGCTCGGCGTGCTCATGGACAAGATCGCCTACCGCCCCCTGCGCGACGCCCCCCGTATTTCCGCATTGATCAGCGCCATTGCCGTTTCCTTTTTCCTTGAGAGCCTTGCCGTGGTGGTCTTTACCGGACTGCCCCGGCCCGTGCATCAGCCGGAATGGCTCATCAGCATCATCACCATAGGCGGCGCGAGGCTCATGCCCCTTACCCTGCTCGTGCCCGGCGTTACCGCCATTCTCGTGGCGGCGCTGCTTTACGTCGTCTATCACACCAAGCCCGGCCTTGCCATGCAGGCCATTTCCAAGGACATCGAAACCACGCGCATGCTCGGCGTGTCCGTGGATAAAATCATAGCCCTCACCTTTGCCATAGGCTCCGCTCTTGCCGCAGCCTCAGGCATCATGTGGGCCCTGCGCTATCCCCAGATCAACCCCTACATGGGTGTTTTCCCCGGATTCAAAGCCTTCATCGCCGCCGTATTCGGCGGTATCGGCTCCATTCAGGGGGCCGTCATCGGCGGTCTCATGCTCGGCTTCATTGAAATCATGGCCGTCGCCTTCTTCCCGGAACTTTCCGGCTATCGTGACGCCTTCGCCTTCATTCTGCTGGTCGTTGTCCTTCTGGTGAAGCCCACCGGCCTGTTCGGTGAAAAACAGAAGGAGAAGATCTGATGACCGCATCAATCCAGCACTCCTCCAAAGCGCGCAACAACACGCTTACCGTTCTTGCCATCGCCCTGCTTTTTCTCTTTCTCTGGTGGGCCGACGGCAGCATGGCCGAAGATCTCGGTCTCAGCTTCCTGCCTTCTCCCCTCAACGGCTATGAAGTGCAGATTCTCAATCTTGTGGCCGTATACGGCATTCTCGCCATTTCACTCAACATCATCTACGGCTTTACCGGCATGTTCTCTCTGGGGCACGCAGGTTTCATGGCAATAGGCGCCTATGTCTCCGCATTGTGCGTACTGACCCCGGATCAGAAGGAAATGATGTGGATCATCGACGAGATTCTTCCTTCCCTCGCCGCCCTGCACACGCCTTTCTGGTTCTCCGTCATTCTCGGCGGACTGGTCGCCACCGTATTCGCCCTCGCCATAGGTATTCCCGTTCTCAGGCTCGGCGGTGACTATCTCGGCATCGCCACTCTCGGCTTTTCCGAAATCATCCGAGTCCTCATCGTCAACGCCACTCCCATCACCAACGGCTCTCTCGGCATCAAGGGCATCCCCTGCCATACCGATCTGTTCACGAGCTTCATCTGGCTGCTCGTGGTGGTCTTCTGTACGGTACGTCTGCTCTCCAGCAACTTCGGCAATGTGCTCAAAGCCGTGCGCGACGACGAGATTGCCGCACAGGTCATGGGCATCAATGTATTCCACACAAAACTGGTCTCCTTCTGTCTCGGAGCCTTTCTCGCGGGTGTGGGCGGCGCACTGCTCGGCAATCTGCTCACCACCATCGACCCCAAGATGTTCACCTTCCTGCTTACCTACAACATCCTCATGATCGTGGTGGCGGGCGGTCTCGGCTCCATTACCGGTTCCATCATCGGCAGCGTCATCATCACCGTTCTTCTGGAATGGCTCCGTGTGGTGGAAGAACCCATCGACCTCGGTTTCCTTGAAATTCCCGGGATTCCCGGCATGCGCATGGTCGTCTTCTCCGTATGCCTGCTGCTTATCATCCTGTACCGCCGCGAAGGCATCATGGGTATGCGGGAAATCACCTGGGACAGTCTGGCCGCCTTTTTTTCCCGCCTCGGCCGCAAGAAGGAGCGTAAGGCATG
>JAXVQY010000140.1:0-5503 GCA_037303805.1 bacterium
CCGCCTATCTTTTTTGAAGATTAAGATGGGCGGGGGAGGGAGGAACCCCTTTTGAAAAAGGGCTTTCCTCCCTCCCCCGCACCCCCTTCCTCCTTCCGAAAACTTTTAATTCCGGTCGGAAAACAAAAAACGGACAGGTCGGAAAGCGCTCGTTCAAAGAGACTCGGGAACTTGTTTGATCTTTTTAGATTACAGATGGTTGCAGGAATTTCGGCGGAGGCTTGAAATTCGGGCTCCGTTCCGCCGGTCCGGTCCGCTCCCGAACTTTCGGCGGTTTTTCACTTGCCTTTTTTTCAAATACAGGCTATTGCTAGCAGTCCTTACGATACAAAAGGTATCGAATTTCAGCAGCATTCCGCCCCACACGGGCTTTTTATGGAGGATATACCATGGGTAAACAGTGTGAAATCTGCGGCAAGAAAGCTCAGGTGGGTAACCTTGTGAGCCATTCCAATATCAAGACCAAGCGTCGCTTCAATCCGAACCTGCAGGCTGTCCGCCATCAGGAAGCCGACGGCACCGTGCGCACCATCAACGTGTGCACCCGCTGCCTCCGTTCCGGCGCCGTGGTGAAGCCCGTCGTCAAGAACGACGCCGAATAATCAGGCTTGCCGATCTTTCCGAAGGCGGGGATAACATCTCCGCCTTTTTTTGATTAATAGTCCCCTCAAAAAACTTTTTCGCCTGTTCTCAGCCGACCTCGACACTCTGCGCCATGAACGACATCAGCGCCGCCTTCCGCCATCGTCCGAAAAGCCGCATTGCCATGTGGCATCGTTCACTGCGGGTTCCGAAAGACTGGCGCGTCGTAGACTTCCGAGGTCCGGGACACATGGGACGGGAGCTTCCTGCGGCCGGAACAAGGCAGATGGAACTTCTGCGTCTGGTGCTCGATTCCAGGGACATTCCCTACATCATCACGGGACACGGTTCACAGACGCGCGCCTTTGTTCCCGCCATGTTCGAGGATGCGGCACGCTCCGAACTCGCGGCCATCGCCTCGGAAAAAAAGCCTCTTCCCCGTCCCGTTCCTCTGCGGCACAATGCTCACTGGGCCATGCTCATCATGCTCTTCCTCGTGTTCTGGCACGGGCTCACCATGGGCTGGTGGCCGCTGCCTTTCGAACACCTGCCCGATCCCGACTACTGGCTGCACTGCGGAAAACTGAACGTGGCCGACGTGCGCGCCGGTGAATGGTGGCGTACCGCCACGGCCCTCACCCTCCATGCCGACAGTCTTCATCTCTTCAGCAACGTCCTTTTCGGAACCCCCTTTCTGATTCTGCTGGCCCAGAGAATCGGTCTCGGTCTCACCCTGGCGGCAACGCTTGTCTCCGGCATGCTGGGCAATGCCATGAACGTTCTCTACCGTGACCCGGGCTACTCCAGCTTGGGATTCTCCACGGCCATGTTCGGCATGGTGGGACTGCTCTGTGCCGATATCGTCATCCGTTCTCCCGTGCGGGGATTCCGTCGACTGGCTCTGCCCGTGGCAGCCGGTCTGGCCTTCCTCGCCATGCTCGGTGCGGAAGGAAAAAACACGGACTACGCCGCCCATATTTTCGGACTGCTTTCCGGCTTTCTTGTCGGACTTGCCGTCAGTTCCGCCTTACGGCATCATAACGCCCTCCCCCGCCCGCTGGAATTCGCGCTCGGCTGTGCCGCGCCCCTCTTCCTGCTGCTGTGCTGGGATCTCGCACTCTAACCAATTTCGAGGCTCTCATGGATAAAGCCCCCGGCACCTTCGAACTTCTGGGCAAGGACGGCAACGCCCGAGCCGGCCTTCTCCATACCGCGCACGGCGTCATAGAAACGCCCATTTTCATGCCCGTGGGTACCGTGGGCAGCGTCAAGGCTCTGGCTCCCGACGATCTCAACGCCATCGGCGCACAGATCATTCTCGGAAACACCTATCATCTTTATCTGCGTCCGGGAGACGAACTCGTCGCCCGCCGCGGCGGACTGCACGAATTCATCCGCTGGAACAAGCCGATTCTTACGGACAGCGGCGGCTTTCAGGCCTTCAGCCTGAGCAAGCTGAACAAGATGAAGGCCGACGGTGTAGAATTCCGATCCCATATCGACGGATCAAAGCACATGTTCACGCCGGAGAAGGTCATTTCCATCCAGCGTAATCTGAATTCGGACATCATGATGCCGCTGGACGTCTGCCTCGGCTACGGTGCCACCTATGAAGAAGCCGAAAAAGCCGTGAAACGCACCACGGAATGGGCGGCGCGCTGCCGCGAAGCCTATCCCGCCGGCAGCGCGGGCAATCTTCTGTTCGGCATCGTGCAGGGCTGCACCTTCCCCGAACTTCGTGAGGCTTCGGCCAGACAGCTCATGAACATAGGCTTCGAAGGCTACGCCATCGGCGGCCTTGCCGTGGGCGAACCCAAGAACCTCATGATGAAGAATCTGCGTGTGCTGAATCCCGTTCTGCCGCAGGACAAGCCGCGCTATCTCATGGGGGTGGGCACGCCGCTGGACATTCTGCACGGCATAGAAGCCGGTGTGGACATGTTCGACTGCGTACTGCCCACCAGAAACGCCCGCAACGGCACTCTGTACACTTCGGAAGGCAAGATCAACATCAAGCGCTTCCAGTATGCCGAGGACGACAGTCCTCTTGATCCGAAGTGCAACTGCTACACCTGCCGCACCTTCAGCAAGGCATATCTGCGTCATCTGTACGTAAGTCAGGAGCTTCTTGCCTTCCGGCTCAACTCTCTGCACAACCTCACCTACTTCCTCAACATGGTGCGCGGTGCGAGAAAGGCCATTCTGGAAGGTCGCTACGCCGAATTCAAGGCGGAATACGAGGCCAAGTACCCTGAAGAGGACGCGCTTTTCGACGCTCCTGAACTTTAACGGGGTGTTACCTCGGATTACTCCGGCATATTTCCGGCCTTTTTGCAGGGGCGCACCCGAACAGGGTGCGCCCCTGCTGTTTCAGAGACATTGCCGCGAGTCGATCACTCCCCGCCGCAGCCCCGCAACTTCTAATTTTCCCACAATCCGCGCCAGCATTCGCAAAGCTCGTCGCTTCGCTTCCGCCCCATCGCCGACAGGGAATCCCAAAAGGCATCCACTTCCTTTTCCAGCTCATCCAGTGTGCCGGCATTGTGAATCAGAAAATCGGCAGCCGCAATCTTGTCTTCCTGTTTCCACTGCCAGCTCTCCACGGCGGATATTTTCTCATCGCTCCAGCTGCGGGTCGCCCGCAGACGTTCATGGCGCATCTCGTCTGGGCAGACAATGACCGCAATGTCCGCCCCGGGGCAGGTCCAGCCGGTTTCAAACCACAAAGGCACTTCCGCTACGGCCGCAACCTCGCCTTTCGCCTCCGCCCGGAGAAAGAACCTGTCCATGGAATCGCGGACCAGCGGATGAATCAGGCGCTCAAGCTCACGCCGCATGCCCGGCGTCTGGGCAAGCAGTCTTGTCAGTTCCGCCCGGTTGACTCTTCCGCTCTCGTCGAAAAAGGCGTTTCCCCAGCGCTGATGCATGAGATGCCAGCCGTCCGCTCCGGGCTGATACTGGGCAGCCACGGCCTTGTCCGCACTCCAGACGGGAATGTTTCTCCTTTCCATCCGCTCCAGCACGGCAGATTTACCGCAGCCTGGCATACCCGTCAGAATGACGCGCCGCATCCCCCGCTCCAGCGCCAGCATGGCACGGGGAAAATCCTCGGGAGGAGGACAGACGAAACTCATGGCCTCGCCGCTCACGGGATGGGAAAATTCCAGCTTCCACGCATGCAGAAGCTGCCTCGCCGCCGGAGAAGACTTGTCTTCCGGTCCGTATACGGTATCTCCCCACAGCGGAAATCCCGCCTGTGCAAGATGAACACGGATCTGATGCGTCCGCCCGGTAAAAATCTGCACGGCAAGCAGGGCGAAACGACCGGAAGAAGAGGTGTACAGCGTTCGCCACTTCGTGAGTGCACTGCGACCGCCCTTCTCCTCCGGTACCACGGCCATGCGGGTTTTGACGGTCGGATGACGACCGACGGGCAGATCGCTCATGCCTTCTGCCGGAGGCACGCCGCGCGTCACCGCCAGATAGGTCTTATGCACGCGCCGTGCGGCAAAAGCCTCGATGAGACGAAGCCTTGCACGCTCCGAAAGGGCGATGACGACAAGTCCGGACGTATCCTTGTCCAGCCGGTGAACGATACCCGGTCTCGGGCCTTCCTGAAGCGCCAGCTGCGGAAACCGGGAAAGCAGCCGATGAACCAGCGTCCCTGAAGGACAGCTCGGACAGGGATGCACCGTCAATCCGGCAGGCTTGTTGACGACGGCAATGTCCGCATCGCTGTACACCACATCAAGCGGCCCTTCTTCCGGCACGAGAACATCCGATGCCCCGGGCATGCAAAGCTCCACCTCCTGTCCGGAACGCACCTTGAAATCCGCATCCGTACAGGGAAGACCGTCCACCGTGCAACCGCCCTGCTCCACCAGCCTCTTGAGGCGGCTGCGGGAAAGATCCACCACGGAGCTGAGAAACGCATCCAGACGGGTTTTACGCATCCCCTCGGGAACCGTAAATTTCACTCTGCCTTCCGCTTCGGCAGAAACAGCCTCATCATCGAATTCCAGTTCTCCGGTCTCCTGCATGCTGCGACGCTCATCCGTCATGCTGCTCTCCGCTGTCGAACTTTCTCAGGACATAGCCTGTCATGACGGCCTTGGCGATATTCCGTCCGTCCCCGTCATAGACCATGATGTCATAGACCGCGAGCGTGCGTCCCAGTCTCACGGGTACGGCTTCCGCACGAAGGGGACCGCAGGTTCCCGGCAGAAGATAGGAAATGGAGCACTGCGCGCTCACACAGACCAGCCCCGCCCCCCGGCATCCTGCCGCAAACGCCATATCGGCCAAGGTAAACATGGCGCCGCCGTGAGCGTTGCCGAACCTGTTGAGATGCCGGGAATCCAGCGGCATGGTAACCTCGCCGTTACCCGCGGCATCACAATGTTCCACCTTAATTCCCAGCAATTCGGCAAGCGTACCTTCCGTGACGACATCGCAATCCATCGACGACTCCTCATGATAAAAAACGTTCAGTACGCGAGAATACGCGCGGCCCTGCAGCATGGCAAGGTGTACCTTCAAAGGCTACTGCAGAAAAAAGGAAAAGAAATCCCTGCCGCGCGCTTCCGACGCCCTTCTTTCACTGGACAGCGCCGTTCGGAGAGTTTATATCTTCTGGATACATTTTCTTTTAAGGAGCAATCTCATGGCCCATAAAAAGATTGAACGCGCCAAGGAACTTGATCGCCGCCGTCATCGTCGTGCCAAGCGCATCAAGGAACGCATCCACGAAGCCAAGGCCGCTGCCAAGAAGTAAGTCTGGTTCGCGGATTCCTGCGGCCTCCCGGTTGCAGAGTCAGTTTCCGGCGTGTCGGCTTTTCTGCGGACACGCCGTTCCTGTTTTTTTCGCTCAACCCTTTTCTTTTCCCATGCCTATTTACGAATACGCCTGCCCTCACTGTCA
>JAXVQY010000141.1:0-1116 GCA_037303805.1 bacterium
TCGCGCAGGGGTTCGATGAGCTTCATGTTCATCTTTTCCGGCAGGCCGCCCACGTTGTGGTGGCTCTTGATGACGGCACTCGGTCCCTTGTAGGAGACGGATTCGATGACGTCGGGATACAGGGTTCCCTGGGCCAGGTATTTCACGTCGTGACCGGCGTCCTTGATGGCCTTGGCTTCCTTGTCGAACACGTCGATGAAGGTGTGGCCGATGATCTTGCGTTTCTTTTCCGGATCATCCACGCCTGCGAGCAGGCCGAGGAACAGATCGGAAGCCTGAACATACTTGAGGTTCAGATTGAAATGCTCACGCAGGTAGCCCACCACCTCTTCGCCTTCGTTCTGACGCAGCACGCCGTTGTCCACGAAGATGCAGTGCAGCTGCTGACCTATGGCCTTGTTGAGCAGCACGGCCACCACGGTGGAATCCACACCGCCGGAAAGAGCGCAGATGACATGGCTGTCACCGACGGTTTCGCGGACCTGCTTCACCACGCGCTCCACAAAGGAGCTCATGGACCAGTCGGGGGTGATCTTCGCCACCTTGAAAAGGAAGTTGCGGATCATCTGCGCACCGTCCTCGGAGTGATGCACTTCGGGATGGAACTGCAGGGCGTAGATGCGGCGTTCGTCGCAGCTCATGGCGGCGACGTCGAGGGTGGCGGTACGGCCGGTGACGATGAATCCCGGAGGCGGTGTCTGCACCTTGTCGCCGTGAGACATCCATACACGGGACGTCTTTCCTTCGGCCAGAGACGCTATGCCGTCCCAGAGGGGGCAGTCGGCGACCTTTTCGAAGTCGGCGGGACCGTATTCGCGGGTTTCGGACTGGGCAAGCACGCCGCCGGGTTCATGGGCCAGCAGCTGCATGCCGTAGCAGATGCCGAGCACGGGTACGCCGAGTTCCAGAAGACCCTTGTCGAGGCGGGGAGCATCCTTTTCGCCCACGCTGGCGGGACCGCCGGAAAGGATGATGGCGTCGGGCTTCATGGCGGCTACGGCCTCGGCGGAGGTGACGCAGGGATGAATTTCGGAATAGACTCCGGCCTCGCGCACGCGACGGGCGATGAGCTGGGTGACCTGGGAACCGAAGTCGAGAATGATGACTTTGGACATG
>JAXVQY010000142.1:0-18436 GCA_037303805.1 bacterium
AGCTGAAGTTTTCCCCCTGCGGATGAATGTTCTTGCCCGCGTCGTCTTCCATGTGAATGCGGGTGATGCCTATGCGGCGCTTCTGACCGTTGACCGAAATGTCCAGCCAGCCGTGTTCGCACAGCGGAAGTTCGAACTGCGAGATCTGGTAGTCCTTGGGCATGTCGGGATAGAAATAGTTCTTGCGGGCGAACTGCGAACGCTGATTGATGGTCGCGTGTATGGCCAGCGCCATGCGGGAGGCGTATTCCACGGCCTTGCGGTTCAGGACGGGAAGCACGCCGGGCATGCCGGAGCAGACTTCACAGACATTGGTGTTCGGCTCGTCGCCGAAGGAGTTGGGGCAGGAACAGAAAAGTTTGCTGGCAGTGGCCAGATGCACGTGCACTTCCAGCCCGATGACAGCTTCATATGCGGACATGGGGACTCCCTGATGAATGGCTGGTAAAAGAATGCCTCCGCGAGGAGGAATTTGTGTTCTTATCATTAAAAGCCCCGGGGCTCAAGCGAAACCCCGGCGGAGGAAAAGTCCCGGCGGTGCATCGGCCGGAAGGGGGCGGCGTCTGCGGAAAAGGTGACTTTTTCCGGCGGAGGAAGAGGGCAGGGCGGTGCGGGCGTGACGAAAGACGGGGCGGAGAGCCTGTCGGCAGAGCGGGACGCGATCCGGAAGGCAGGCGGAAAGCCAGTCGGCGGGGGCGTGTTTCGGAAGACGGGGCGGAAGATCAGGCGTTTTCCTTCCGTCCCGGTCCGGAGGTGACGATGCCCCGGTCGATGAGGCGCCGCAGATACCAGCTGGTATCGCTGACCAGCATGTGGAGCTGATCGGGCATGCCCTGTATTTCCAGAATGTCGCTGAAATCAAGCGGGAGATTTTCCTGTCCGTCCACGGAGAGCAGCACCTGATCGCCGTGACGGCAGGCCTCCAGCCGGATGCGCGAGGAGGCCGGGAGCGCAATGGGCGGAAAGCCCCCGGCAAAGGGGCAGATGGGCGTGACGAGCTGGGCGTTCATGGAAGGAATGGTCAGAGGGCCGCCCGCCGAAGCCGTGTAGGCCGTGGACCCGAGGGGCGTGGAGACGATGACGCCGTCGCAGCGCAGGGTACTGAAGTGAACGCCGTCGATGTTCAGACTCAGGGAAACCGCACGCGCCACTACGCCGTGGGCGGTCACCACGTCGTTGATGGCCACGCCCTCGTTGCGGAGGACCAGTTCTTCGCCTTGGCGCTGAAGGATGCGCCAGCGCAGGGTCATGTGGCGCTCCACCTCCCAGAGTCCCTTCAGCATGTCGGAAAGAGGCTGTTCCCAGCCTTCGGCGGGAAGTCCCGCCAGAAAGCCCACGCGCCCGAAGTTCATGCCCGCAAGAGGCGTGCGGATGCCCGCCAGACGCCGTGCCACGCCTATCATGGTGCCGTCGCCTCCGAGCACAAGGACGGCGTCGCTGGCGGCGGCTTCGGCACGCATGGTCATGGGGTCGGACCCGGCGGAGAGAAGAACGCCGTCCACACGGCGTTCCCGCAGCCAGGGCAGCAGCGCACGACCGGCGTTTTCAGGTTGCGGATTGTCCTTATGAAGAATGAGAAGACGGGAAATAGGGCGCATGAGAAATCCTTCTGGACCTCGGAAGAAGTACGGGAGTCCGGAGCCGTGCCGCACGGAAGCCGCAGGTCGGCGGATACTGCACGTCGTTGTGTCGCAGCGGGCGGAACGGTCGGGACGGCATGCAAGACTTGTACTCTAAAGAACAACCCCGTGCAACGGAAAAAAGAAATGAGCGACGGAAATAACGGGTCGGGAGACGGTCTTTCCGGGAAAACCTGAATTTTTCCGTCCCCGCCTCTTGCCGAACCGGAGGGCGGAGTTATTTTCCCCATACCGGCGGGGCGCGTCTGTCGTTCCTGCCGGGCCCCGGGCGACGGCCGCCATTGTCAGTCCCCGAGGTTTGGAGTATGATCCTTTGTTTGTAAATTTGCGGCGTCAGCCGTTCACGTCAAGCGCTATGGAGCATCATGAAAACAGCTCTTGAAATCATCCGCGAGCATGCCGAGGAAGGCGCGAAGCTGAGAAGAAACTTTCTGGCGGACTGTGCGCCGGTTCTCGACGCGGCGGCCCGCCGCATGGCGCAGAGCCTGGCCGACGGCGGCAAGATACTTGTCTGCGGCAACGGCGGCAGTGCCGCCGACGCCCAGCACATGACCGGAGAGCTTCTCGGTCGCTTTCTTCTGGAACGCCCCTCGCTTCCCGCCGTGGCCCTTACCGTGGATTCCTCCACGCTGACCGCCGTGGGCAACGACTACGGCTATGAGGAAGTCTTTGCCCGTCAGGTGAGCGGCCTCGGTCGTCCCGGAGATGTTCTGGTGGCCTTTTCCACTTCGGGGGGAAGCGTCAATGTCATCAAGGCCGTGGAAGCGGCCCATGCCGCGGACATGGTCGTGGTGGGCCTTACCGGCAAGGGCGGCGGCCGCATGGCTCCGATGTGCGACTATCTGCTCGACGTCCCCCATGCCCATACCCCTCTGATTCAGGAAATGCACGAAGCATGCATGCATCTGCTGTGTCAGCTCATAGATCATTATCTTTTCGAGAACGTTCAGGCCCTCAGAGAGGGCCCGGAAGGAGCCTGATTCCATGCCTATTTATGAATATCGCTGCAAGGCCTGCAACCATACCTTCGAGGATCTCGTCTTCGGAGACGAAACCCCGTCCTGCCCCAAGTGTCATTCCACGGAAACGGAAAAGATGATTTCGCGCTGTTCCTGCCGCCTGGCCGACGGGACGCCCGATTCCTTCGATCTGCCGTCCGCTCCGGCGTCCGGCGGCGGATGCGCGGGCTGCTCCGGCGGAAACTGCGCGAGCTGCGGACACTGATGTTGAAGCGGGTACCCGCCCCGACGGGCAGGACCCGTTTTCCCGTCCCCGATCCCGCCGTCTCATGGGCGTGACTTGTCATCAAGGCCGCGCTCATGTTTTTGTTTTTTCCTCCCGGCCGGGATCGTTGTTTTTTTATGCGGAACGAGTCTGCGTCCCGCCAAGAGACATCCGTCTTCGCGATGCCTCCGGGACGGACGCAGAGATCTTCCCGGAAGTCAAGAGCGTCAGGCGCAGGTTTCGCCGGAACATCGTCGTGTTGCCGTGCGCGGGACCTGCGTCGTTCATCGTGCCGTTCCCCGTCAGGGGCTCCGCGCCTCGCAGGGCGACGGAAGACCCGGCAGCGCCGCCCGGAAAACGGAGGGTCCGGCGTTTCCGGTTCCGGCAACTCTGGAGTGTTTATGAAAAAGATCATCATTGCCACGCGCGGCAGCAAACTTGCCCTGTGGCAGGCGGAATATATCAGGGAACGCCTCACGGCGCAGCATGCCGGTCTCGAAGTCGAACTTCTCATTCTCAAGACCAAGGGCGACATCATTCTGGACGTCCCTCTGGCCAAGGTCGGAGGCAAGGGCCTGTTCGTGAAGGAAATCGAGGAGGCGCTGCTTTCCGGGACGGCGGACATCGCGGTGCACAGCATGAAGGATGTGCCCATGGTTCTGCCGGAAGGGCTTGTCCTCGGCGCCGTGCCCGAACGTGAGATCTGCACCGATCTTTTCCTCTCCGAACGCTATCCGTCGCTTTCCTCGCTTCCCGCCGGGGCCGTGCTGGGCACGAGTTCGCTCCGCAGACAGGCACAGGTGCTGGCGCTGCGGCCCGATATCCGCGTGGCCATGCTGCGCGGCAATGTGGAAACCCGTCTGCGCAAGATGAAGGAAGGCCAGTACGACGCCATCATTCTTGCCCGTGCGGGCGTGAAGCGTCTGGGGCTTTCCGCCACCTGGCAGGAAGACCTGACGCCTCCGGATGTCCTGCCCGCGGTGGGACAGGGCGCGCTGGGCGTGGAAATGCGGGAGGATCGGGCCGATCTTCGCGAACTTCTTTCCTTCCTTGAGCACAGGCCGACGCGCCTTTGCGTCACGGCGGAACGCTCCTTCCTGCGTCGTCTGGACGGCGGCTGTCAGGTACCCATTGCCGCCCATGCCGTGCTGAACGGCGACGAGCTGGAACTGAACGCCCTGGTGGCCGGTGTCGACGGCAGGACGGTGATCCGCGGCAGCCGTCATGCGGCGGCCGATCCGGAAGCGGCGGAGCGCATGGGACGGGCTCTGGCGGAGGATCTTCTCGGCCGGGGAGCCGACCGCATTCTTGCCGAACTGTACACCGGGGAAGAGGAGAACGCATGAGTCCCGCGCTTCATATCGTCGCGCCCCTGTCCGCGGACAAGCTGCGTCCTTCGTGGCCTGCGGAGCGCATTCCCTGGGAGGACAGCCGCGCCATACCCCGCGGCGGGCGTCGTCGTCCGGCGCAGCCCCGGGCTCTCGCCGCGCTGGAGCTGGCCGTGCATATCCGGAATTCCGGCTACAACGTGTATCTTTCCGGTTCTCCGGATCTCGGCCGGACCTACATGCTCTGCGACTTTCTGGAACCGCTTGCCCGCAGGGAAGCCACGCCGCCCGACGTGATCTACGTCAACAATTTCAAGGATGAAGACCGGCCGGTGCTCATCCAGCTTCCGGCGGGACAGGGCAGTCAGCTCCGCGATTCTCTGGCCGCCGCGCTGCGGCAGATGCGGGAGGATCTTCCCGCACGGCTGGATTCCGACGTGTTTCTGCGCAAACGCCGTGCCGGGCGCGAACAGTTCCGGGAAGAGCGCGCGAACATGGTGAAGGAGCTGGAGCGCATGGCCGAGGAAAAGGGCTTTGCGCTGGATGCCGAGGAACAGGGCGCGCTGTCCCTTTTCCCCATGAAGGAAGGAAAGCGTCTGAGCGATGAGGAAGTGGCGCTGCTTGAGGTGCCCGAACGGCAGGAGTTCAAGCGCCGTGCGGACCAGCTTCTCCAGCGCATGGCTCCCTTCGTGCGGAGAATGGGCGATCTGGAAAAGAGTTTTCAGAAAAAGGAACAGCAGCTGGAGCGCGAGGCGGCGGAATATCTGCTGAACCGTCTGGTGACTCCCGTGGCGGAAAAGGCCTGCCGCGTTTCCGGCTGTGAGGAAAAGACCGACGCGCTGCATACCTTTTTTGAGGAGCTCCGTGCCGACGTGCTGGATCATCTGGAGCTTTTTCTGCCCAGGGATGCTCCTGCCCCGGGTACGCATCCGGAATCCTCTGCGCAGCAGGAACCGGATCTGTACCGCTACAGCGTCAATGTCCTGGTCGACAACGGCGACATGCACGGCGCTCCCGTGGTGGTGGAGGATCATCCCACCTACGGGAATCTTCTCGGCTGCGTGGAGCGGGAATCGGAGATGGGGGCGCTGGTCACGGACTTCACGCTCATCAAGGCCGGATCGCTGCACAGGGCCAACGGCGGTTATCTGGTGCTGCACATCAACGATCTTCTGGCCAACGGTCCGGCGTGGGAAGGTCTCATGCGTGCGCTCCGCTCCGGCGTGGCGCGCATCGAGGACCCCGACTTCAACGACACCTCCCGCGTGAAGGGCATAGAGCCCGAACCCATGCCTCTGAATCTGAAGGTCGTTCTCGTGGGTGAGGACGAGCTGTACGAAATGCTTCTGGAGCGCGACGAGCGCTTTGCCAAGCAGTTCAAGATCAAGGCGCAGATGGCTTCGGAAACGGAACGCACGGCTCCCGCGGTCCGCGCCTGGCTGTGCCAGCTAGCACGCATCATGGATGAGGCGGATCTTCTGCCTTTCGACCGTGAGGCACTGGCCGGACTGGTGGATCACGGTTCGGAACTGTGCGAGGATCACCGGAAGCTGACGCTGCGTTTTCCGCTCATGCGCGAGACGCTGATAGAGGCTTCGGCCACGGCGGCCATGGCGGGCAAGACCGTGGTGGATCGGG
The DNA here is from genome assembly GCA_037303805.1 of bacterium. Taxonomy (GTDB): domain Bacteria; phylum Desulfobacterota; class Desulfovibrionia; order Desulfovibrionales; family Desulfovibrionaceae; genus Mailhella. The sequence goes on from JAXVQY010000142.1 coordinate 5,831, forward strand.
CCAGTCTGGACGAGGCTCTGCGCGCGAGACGTCACCGTTCCGACCTCGTCGAGGAACTTTTCATGGAAGAGTATGCCCGCGACGTCATCAAGCTGCGGACTTCCGGATCCGAGGTCGGCTGCGTGAACGGACTGGCCGTGACCACGAGCGGTGATTATGAATTCGGCCTTCCGCATCAGATTTCCTGCACCGTCGGTGTGGGACACGGGGGCATCATCGACCTGGAACGCGAGGCGGAACTGGGCGGCCCCATCCACACCAAGGCCATGATGATACTGAAAAGTTATCTGGCTTCGCAGTTCGCGCACAATAAACCGCTGGTTCTTTCCGGCAGTCTCTGCTTTGAGCAGAGCTACAGCGGCATCGAGGGCGATTCCGCCTCCGGAGCCGAGCTTGCGGCGCTGCTTTCCGCCATTTCCGAGGTGCCGATCCGGCTTTCCTTCGCCTTTACCGGCGCGGTGAGTCAGTCCGGTCAGATCATGGCCGTGGGCGGCGTGACCCGCAAGATCGAGGGCTTTTTCGAGCTGTGCTCCCGCCGCGGTCTTACCGGAGAGCAGGGGGTTATTTTGCCGCGCGACAACGTGGAACATCTCATGCTTGATGAAAAGGTCATCCGCGCCGTGCGGGAGGGCCGTTTCGCCATCTATCCCGTGACCCACATTTCCGAGGCCATGGAACTTTTGACGGGCATGCCCGTGGGACGCCGCCGCAAGGACGGTTCCTTCCCGAAGGACACGCTGTTCTACAAGGTCGACGAGCGGTTGAGCGAATTCGGCTGGCTGGCCGAGCACAGCTTCAAGACCAGAAGGCGGAAATCCCGCGCCTGAGAAAGGCGGTGATCCGCTGCGCTGTTGTTCAAAGGCGTCCGTCCGTTTTCTCCTGTCGGGAGAGAGCGGACGGACGCCTTTTTCATGAGGAATCGTACCCGGGGCGGAAGGATCGTCAGGCGGGATTCTGCGGTTGACGGAGGAAGCACGCGCACACGGTGCCGATCACGGCGAGGGGCGTAAGCAGATGCATGGCCGGGGAAAGTCCGCCCCAGACGTCGGCGGCCCATCCCAGCACCGGGGCGAACATGCCGCCGACGCTGACGGCCACACCGAGGGTGATGCCGGAGGCGAAGCCCATGTTCCTGGAAAGATAGCGCTGCCCCAGAACGACCATGGAACTGAAGGGAGCGAACAGACCTATGGCCAGCGGTATGAGCAGGAAACCGGCCAGCCAGGGATCGGACACCAGCGGAAAGACCGCAAGAATGGGCAGACTGAGGAAGGATGACCAGCGTATGACGCGGCGGAATCCCCATCGGTCGGCCGCGGCGCCTCCGGAAAGATTGCTGGCGACGCTGAAGACGGAAAACAGGATGAGCATGAGGTTGCCGGTGGAGGCGGAGGCATGGAACACATCCTGCCAGTACAGGGAAAGATAGGTGGTGAAGGCCACGGTCAGTCCCATGCGGGTGAGCAGGCAGCCGGAGAGGATGCCGAAGGCTTTCCAGTCGTTGGCGGCGGTGGTCCCGGTACGGGCCGACTGTTTTCTGTCTGCGGCCAGATCCCAGGCGGAGATTCTCCAGAACAGCAGCGCCGCCGTGACGAAGCCGAGCAGACAGAAGGCCGCGGTGCCGTGCAGTCCGAAGCCGCCGAGGGTGAAGCTGCCCAGAGGAACGCCGCCGACGGCCAGCATCACGATGACCGGGCCCATGAACATGCCGCCGTTGCCGCCGACGGAAAATATGCTGAGACCGACGCCCTTGTGATCTCCGGAAACGAGGTTGGCATACCGTGCCGCTTCCGGATGAAAGACGGCCGCGCCGATGCCTCCCAGAACGAGGGAAGCGAACATGGCATACTCGCTGGAAAGAAACCCGGTGCTTCCTATGCCCAGACCGGCCATGAGGATGCCCAGAGGAATGAACCATCCGCGGGCGACCTTGTCGGCCAGAAGTCCGAGTCCCGGCTGAACCAGAGAGGCCACGGCGGAATAGGCGAAGGCCAGAAATCCGCAGGTCTGGTAGTCGAAGCCGTGCGCCGCCGCCAGATAGGGCAGCAGCGCGGGCAGGGCATGGGAATTGAGATCACAGGAAAGATGTCCCAGAGACAGAAGAAGGATTTTTTTGTAATTCATGGCGGAAAGGGAAGAAGGTTCATCGTGCGACGGGGAGCCATGGTAGTCCATCGGAGATTTGGCCGCAAGCGCAGAAGCGCTGGATCCCGGTACCGCGGGCCGGAAGGTTCCGCTCCGTGACAGGAGATTTTCCGGCCGCCCGGCGGAAAAGCGGTGCGGCAGAGACTCAGCGCCGGAGCCGGAGTTCGGCGTCGAAACGGTCTCCCCCCCAAAAAAAAGAACAGCCCGCTTTCTTCAAAACGGACTGTTCCTGCAAGAATGTCGTATCGGACGGCTACCGGAAGAGCTTGAGACCTTCCTTCAGCAGATTCTTTGCCTTGTCGCCTGCTTTTTCTCCGTCCTTGAGCAGCGCGGAGCTGATGTCCTTGGTCTGCTCCCTGGCCGTCTGTGCCAGCGTGCGGGATACTTCCGTCATGACGAGGGCGGCGGTCTGGGCATACGTGATGCCGGAGCTTTCTCGACCGATGTTCTTCATGCGGATTTCCGGCAGAGGAACGGCCACGGAGAACTTGAGCGCCGGCACACTCAGGGCGGCCCTGGCATTGCGTATCACAAGTTCGTCGATGATGACCTTCTTCTTGGCCTCTTCCTTCTGTGCTCCGCCGGTGCCGGAGGACGCGGCGGCCTTCTTTTCTCCGCCGTCGGCGTAGCGCCGTATGTTTTGGAGAAGCACGTCGAAGTTGCTGGTGTCCCTGGCGAGTTCGTAGACGAGTTCGGGCCTGTCGACATCCACCTTGCGCACGACGATGGTGTCGTTGAGCAGCGTGGAGGTGTCGATGTCCACGAGTATGGAACCGACGCTTGCGGCATGACCGCCGCCGAAGCCTTCCGGATTGCCCACGGTGAAGCCGCTGAAGATACCCTGTCCGGAGAACAGGGAAATGTCGGCCTTGTCCAGATGAACGGCCGTATCCGTAATTTTCGGACCTTCGGTGTTCACGGCCTTTTCAACGATGGAATTGAGGGAGAAAAGCAGGATGACGACACCTGCCGCCAGCAGGATGACGAGAGCCCCCAGAGCGACGAGCCATTTTTTCATGGACACCTCCATACGAAAAGAGGTTGGAGACAAAAAGGAGAAGCGGTCTTTCCTGAGTGAAATTGTAGAGGAAAGAGAAAAATAAATCCAGAACGACGGTCGTCATGTTCGGAAAAAATAAAAGATCGCAGGGAGTTTCGTCATTGTTTCCGTAAGGATGAGAGAATCTTCGCCGTTCCGCCTCAGAGCGGACGGGGAACGAGCAGCCAGGCGTGAAGAGACTGTTCCAGTTCCGCCCAGTGCCGCTTGTACGCCATGGAAGGATGATCGCTCATGCCCATGTCGTACCGGAGGGCACCCTCTTCACACAGCCAGGCAAGCTGTTCCATCTGAAGCAGATCACCGACGGAGAAAGCCTTCCAGTCCGCATCGTAGCTGAACTGCTGGCCTCGATAGCATGTCCCGGCCATGCCGCCGAAGATGAAGCCGATATCCTTTCCGTCATGGACGGCAAAGATCACCCGGCCTCCGCGGTACAGAGAAAGACGCCGCATCATGGCATGGTAGAATTCCAGCGAGGGAGATTCCGTCATGCCGCAGTGATCCCTGCCTTTCCAGCTTTTTTCCTCCACGGCGATCATGCGGCGGTAGGTGATGTCGGCTTCCTCCACCGTGGAGGGGACAACACGTTCGAATCGGATGGGCTCCGCCGCAGCCTTTCTTCCGGCCTTCTTCATCTTGGCGCGGAAGTTGGCGGAGCGCCGGGAGAGATATCCGTCCAGCCCTCCTTCCAGAGAGGCGCTGCGCTGAAGGGATATCGGCTGTTTCAGAAAACGGAACATCCTGCCTGCAATGTGGAAGAGTCGGGGAATCACATCGCTCTGTTCCTCCAGACCGCCGATGAGAAAGCAGGGCGGAAATCCGCGGTACTCCCGGAGAATGTCGGGCAGATGACTGAGAAAACACTCGTCGGCATACGGTCCCAGCAGAGGGCTTGCGGAGATCCAGTGCGCCTCCACGGGGACGAGAATGATCTGACCGGTCAGCAGCGTGAGTTCTGCAAAAGCCAGAATGTTTCCTTCTTCCTCGTGGATGAGCAGCCGTCGGGAAGGATCAAAGGCATCATGAAAGGCGAGCTGCCATGCGGGGGTGCAGCTGAAGGGATCCGGTCGGCCGGAAGCCGCGGCAATGGCCGTCCAGCGTGCGGTCAGTTCGGGATTCCAGTGAAGAGAGCCTTGAGGCAGTGTGAAAAGTTCCATGAGAAAATTGCTCTGCATCCCGGGAATGCAGGAAAGACGGTTGTGACGTTCTGCCCGCGCGGAACCGGAGAACGACGGAACTTCGGCGGCGTCGGAAAAGACGCTCCGGCGAAACGCTCAGACGGATTCTTCCGGATTCCGCATCGGGGCAATGTCGACCAGAAGCGGCGGACAGGCGTCGTCGGCAACGTCGGGCTCGGAAGGTGCGGGCATATCCTGACTGCCGTTTTCCGCCATCCATGCCCGGACGGCGGACGGGACGTTTTCCAGCAGTTCATCCATGGTGTCGCCTTCCGGACGGCAGCCGGGAAAGTCGGGCAGCTCCCCGACGAAACCGCCGAACGGCTGATGCTGCAGAAACATGGGATAAAGCACGGGGAAGCCTCCTCTGCATCGAAGAGAAGCCGGAGCTTTCGTGGGGAGAACTCGATGTTAAAAAAGCAGGGAGGCTGCTGCTCCGGCAGAAGCCTCCCTGAAAATTGGTGTCCCCGGCGTGAGTCGAACACGCGGCCTACTGCTTAGGAGAACGCAGGAAAGATTCCCCTGAGCTACCTTACAGTACTGATTAATTTGCATTTTTAGGCCTGCCTGTGTAAAGCTGTACCCTGAAATCCCCTTCAAATCTAAACTGGTGGGTGACAGATGGGTGACAAAAAGAAGAATGAAGCAGGCATGAAAACTGTCCAGTGGAAAACGATAGCCGGTAAAGAAGGGGTGATGTACCGGGAACATCCCACACGGCGACATGGCCGCGTCGCGGATAGATGTCTTTCCATACGATATAGGACTGGTGATGGCAAGCGCCATCATGAGTCGCTTGGCTGGACATCTCAGGGCTGGACCGTAGCACAGGCCGTAAGCCTGCTTCGTGAGCTGAAGGAAAACATTCGACTTGGAGTGAGACCTCAGTCGCTGCGAGAGAAAAGAGAACTGGCTGGCCAGCAGCGCAAGGAAGAGGAGCTCCGAGGGGCGTTGATAAAGTCCGGTGAGCTGACCTTCGGCTACTTGGCGGAGCAGTACCGCAGATGGGTGAACCGTAACCGCAAGAGCGCCCATCTGACCAGCCAGCTTCTCGACGACCATATCCTGCCCGTTTTGGGCGACATGGGAGCCGTAGATATCACCTCGCAGGACATAGCCCGGCTTCAGGACGTCGTGTCGAAAAAGCGTCCTCAGACCGGGCGCGGTCTGAGCGATCCGAAGGCCACGCTGTCCGTGGGCACCGTACTTCATATTCTGAAGACTGTGCGTGAGGTATTCAACTTTGCCTTGGAAACGCCCATTGAGGGGCAGCCGGGCGTCATGCTCTTCACCGGAGCCAATCCGGCCCGCATATCGAAGAGGGGGCGCGGCGTGCGCCTGCCCCGCTACGATTCTCGCAGACTGCGAGTTTTGAATGATGACGAACTTCATAGTCTGTTATCCTATTCGTCAGGACATCCAGAATCTGACGATATCCATGACATGATTCTATTTTCGCTTGATACCGGTGTACGAGCTGGGGAACTTGTATCCATTCGTCGGGAATCTGTGGATGCGGAAACCGGCACCGTGCGCATTCTTACCGGTGATGTCGGATCTGACCGTTCCACAAAGGGCGGAGAAACCCGACTTGTCCGCGCAGGACGGCTGTTCCCGGAATGTCTTGCCATGCTGAGGCGGCGGCTGAGTCTGCCTGCTTTCAGCCCGTATCTTTTTCCCGGACGGTCTGGAGGTGCACGTCGGGCCGATGGTTTGAGTCGCATTATGGACCGTGCCATGCAAAAACTGGGCTTCAATGATGGGGTGACCGATCCCCGCAACCGGGTGGTCTGGCATACGTTGCGCCATACCTTTGCCACCAGAATGCTGGAGAAAGGGGTGGACATCTATACGCTGAAAGTTTTGATGGGCCACCACTCGGTCACCACCACCGAGGTTTACCTGCACCTGTGCGATCCAGACAAGCGCCAACGGTCGCTGGCCGAAGCCGAAAAGGCTAGAGCTTCGGAACTTCTATGATAGAGATTCCTTGGCGTTCCAGATAGGCCAGAAAGTAAGGGGTCGGATATACGACAGTGTCTCCTATTTTCATGCGGACAGCCGGGCCGACGGAATAGTAGTCGTCGTTGGACAACTTTTTGGGGGAAATCGCTCCTCCGGTGAAATATTTGACTTCCTTGCGGGCGATGAACGGGGGGAGCTTATCTACGAAAGGCTGAAGTACGGTAAGCTTGGGAGGATCAGGCAGAGACTTTGTCATATCGGCTCCTCAGAATGGTTTTCCACGCTCTTGAGCAGTGAAACAATGGCCGCCAGCGCGTCGTATCCGCGGGATGCTATTTCGTCGCGTTCTGTACGGGTAATGGTGCCGTCCTCCAGAGCCTGCGCCATGGTGCGCATAAGCTGACCGAATTCGTCCACGGTGGAGAGGCACTGCCTGTGTATCGGATGGTTGCCTTCCTGGGGCGGCATGATTACGCACACGGCGTTCATGCCCCCGGCAAGATATTTCAGTCCTTCCATGCTGCCGGTAAGCTTCATGAGCGGAAGGACCAGATTAGCGCCAAGCTTATGATTCGGTTGCCGGGAAAGTTCAGACATCAAAGTCTGGTAGTCTCTGCCTACGGCATGTGCTATTTCTTTGGCGCTCATGCCGCTGGGAGCGGCTTTGACGTCCTTGTGCAGAATAGAGGTAAGAGTTTCCTGTCTCATGCAAGAAATCCTTTGCACATAGCGATAAAAGAATTGCGTTTACTTCTGGATTGCTTTTGATACGTTATTCTTATGCTCCGGCCTTTTTCAGGAGCTGTTGGGCCATGGGGCTGAGGCGGCGGCTGAGTCTGCCGCGGGAGGGAGGAAGGATTTCCGCAGGAATACCGGCTGCGGTCAGTTTCTGGTGAACGTCCTCGGCAAGGGAATCCTGAAGAAGCTGGGCTGCCATCTTATTTTGCGAAGTGCCCACTATCGAAGCCATGACTTTGGTGGTTACCCCGTATCTCCGGCACCAGACAAGGCGCTTTTCATAGGTGGACAAAGTGGGTAAGGTGAGGAAATCGTCATTTGTGGGGATCATTTGTATGGCCTCCTTGGTTAGTGATTTTAGCACTCATAAAATAGAGTTTTAATATCATTTAATCAAGGTTAATTATCAAAAAATAACGAGCTGCCTATGTCGTGGTCTGAACAAACGGAACAATTCCAAAGGATTATGACTCAAAAATTGTCTGAATCCGGGAAAAAGTACACTCAGGCTGCCGCTGCAGAATTTCTCGGCATACCGGTGCATCTGTACCGGGCATGGCTCAAGGGCCAGTGGCCTGTTTCCGAAGATCTTCAGATGCTTGCAAGAGAGCACGAGTTCCGGCCCGATTGGCTTCTTCTCGGCGTGGGCGAACCTTTGCAGCAGCGCAAGGAAGGAGCGGCGGACCCGGAATGCGTAGAGATTTGCGACACGCTCCGGGAACTTGTGCGTGGCTTGCCCGATACTGTGCCGCAGGTGGCGGCAGCGGGCGGCATGACCACCACGGACCTCTATGACTGCATCCATGCTCATGCTCTGCCGCCCACAGCCGCCGTGGCGAAATGGATTCACAAGTACCGCATCAATGCCAATTTTCTGCTGGCGCAGGTGGGTGAACCGTTTTTGACGGATGGCGAATATATGGCCTCCGGGCCTCTGGATGACCTGCGCCGGGCGCGCGGGGATTTTGACGAGCCGGAGCAGGAGACCGTGGAGGAGAGTGCCGAGATTCGTCATCTGCAGGAAAAGATAGCTCGCCTGCAGGATCAGCTGATAGAAGCTCAGGAGCGACTCATAGAACAGCAGCGCGTGACCATACAGCAGGCGGAAGAACTTGCCAGACTGAGGGAACACGATAAAAGCCGGGAGGCCCTGGCGGAGTAGCAGCCGCAGCCTTCTTGTTTTTCTGCTGATTTATGCCGAGAAACTGAGCATCTATGATGCGGATGTTCAATTATGAGCCCTAGGAAACATTCCTGGGGCTGTTTTGTACCTGCTCAGGTCATTCCATATCCGGCAGGTGCAGACGAACCTGCGGAGCCTGACGGTGGATGTCGATGAGCAGGGTGCAGAGTCTGCGGTCAAGGGTTTCGAGTATGGCCCAGACCATTTTGCTTTCCGCTTTTCGGCCGGAGTCCTTGAGAAGTTCGGCATAGGCCATCATGGGCGTGAGCAGGGCATTGACCGCTTCACCAGCCAGCGGGCCGACGGGCGAGATGTCGTTACGCATGACAGGCCTCCGGAGTGGACTTCCCCCAGGGGAGCAGCATGGCAGGCATGAAGGAAGGCCGTTCTTCCATTCGTGCAGGCTCCACAACCGGAGCGGTCTTTTTCGGGCGGCGGTGCTGCACCAGGTGAAGAGCGTCGAACACGTTCTGGATGAGCGCGGCTTCCTCTTCGGGGGAATGAGCTTCGCCGCGTATTTCAAGAATGGTATGCAGATAAGGGTCGAGCATATTATTTCCCCTCGTGGATATAGGTCGTGACACGGTTGCGGAGGTCTTCAATGTCGCCGAACAGGTCTTCGAGGTAGTCTTCAAAGCCGTCGGCGTAGTACACGATGCCGCCGTTGGTTTTGCGGATGGCGTAGGCGGCGCTTGTCAGAAAGCCGGCGCGCCGGGCTATGCCTTCCAGTTCAGGCAGCACGGTGACGGACAAAAAACGTACGTCTTCAGAAGGGGCACTCATTGGATCACCAGCCTGAGGCTGCCGGTGGACGCGGAACTGCACATGGCGTCGAATCTTTCGCGCAGGGTGTTCAGCTCCTGCCGGAAGGCGTTCACGTCCTTGAGGCATTCGCCGAGCAGAACGCCCACGGCTTCAAAGTGCTCCACGGCGTCCTGATCAATAACGCCGGCGCAGAGCCGCAGCTTGCTTTCCAGCACATAGGCACGGTAGCCCAGGTCGGGCATGTCACGGGAAACGGAGGGGATGGGGGAAGGGGCCGGACTCAGGGGAAGGGAAGAGTCAGCGGTTCGGGACATAAGGCACCTCGTGAAGTTTTTCGATGGGCCTCTTGCCGGATATGACAAAAGGCCGGGAGCTCGAAAACGCTTCACAACGCCCAGGCCTATTCCCCCGAAGGGTATTCTATTAGCCTACTCCCGGCCTTAAATAGCCGATAGATATACCTCTGCTTTTCAGGCGCAGGGTACAAAAACAGCCACACTTGCCGGGGTGACTTTGGCCGGGTGAAGGAGGTTTCGAGGCTCCGTACAATGAGTGAATTAAATTTTGCGGTGAATGTCAAGAGGGGGGAAAGGGGACTTTGAGATAGTTTTATAAATTTCAGTAGGTTCAGATATGATTGAGGAGAATAAGGCATCATAACCGTTGCTCTTTGCCCTTTTTTGCCTTATTAATAGACGCCCTAGAGCCATCAAATACCTTTTTTATTCTAAATTTGGGGACCGGATATGAGCGATCGTTTAGATCTCGCAATTTGGCTGGAATCGCAGGAATTATCCAAAGGCGGCCAGCATGATAACGAAAGCTCCCAGACCTTTGAACAGCCGGGAATTCAGGTTCATTTAAATTTTTGGAAATTACCAGACTGTAATGCATTGGATATCGGTATTGTTTTTCCCGTACTGAAAGATGGAAAACTCAATATATTTATTAATACACAAAATGAAATTGAAGTTAATGATATAACGCAATTATTAAAGAGAGATATAGTTATAAATACAATATTTAATGAATTTATTAAGATGACAAGTTGTCCCAAAGAAAATTCCTGTATTACAGCTGAACGGAAATCTGAAAACTCATCAGATATTTTTTGTCTTTATTGCGTGGCAAATCCTATTCATCTAGAGAAAAAATTCGGTGGTACGGTTATAACATTTTCTATTAAAAATATATGTAATAACGAGTGTGGATGCTTAAGTCGATATATACGACTTAGATTAACAGGTGATGGTATTGATAAGTTATATATAAAAGATAAAATACCATTTTCAAAAATTGAGTATTATACGTCAAAAAGAGAATTTCTTGATTTTCGTTTAAATAATGCCCGTAGTTTGCCAATATCTTTGTTGGAATATAGGAAAAACTATCCTACTCTTAATAAAGTACGCTGTTTTCTTATGATTGAATCAGGGGATGATTTATCACTCTATTTGAAGGTGTAAATCCTTATATACAAAGTAAAGAAAGTATTTTTGATATATTTACATCAAAAGGGAGAAAGAAAAATAAGGCTATCCTTGCCTATCAGTGGAATGTGGAGGAGCCTGGGCCAGATTTTTCTCTTTTTGCAGAGATAAAACATAGCGAAATTTCAATTCGAACTGGTATTTTTTTCTTAGTAGTTAGTAGTATTTTGGAACTTGTTCCCTCGTGTGGCGGAGATTTGATAAAATATGTGCGGGAGAGTTTGTTCAAATGAGCATCACATATGAAAAGATTCAGCCGACATCATGGACGGTTGAACTCAATACGTTGCTCTATGCAATATATGCCGAGCTAACCGTTCCGGCCATGTACTATCCCGGTTTTAATGATTGGTTTAACAAAGTTGTGCTGGAACTTACAGCAGGAAGACGCAGCTTCATTCTGGCTAAGTCTCAGAATAAGATTGCAGGTATTAGTATTTTAAAGCACTATAAGGAAGAAAATAAGCTGTGCACCTTCTGGGTCAATCCAGAGTTTCGGCGTCGGCATATTGCTTCGGAGCTGCTCACGAGAAGCTTGAACAGCTTTGAAGGAAAAGAGCCGATTATTACTATTCCTGAATCTCGAATGGGTGAATTCGATTTTCTGATAAAGCGTCGTAATTTTGTTTATCGTAAAGTAAACTATGGCCTATATCATGAGAATATGAAAGAGTATTTCTTCACTGTTCCCTATCAGCCATCAGTTTCTCAAGGATTTTCGATTGGGAAGATGTTAAATTGGTGTAGCTTTGTGGTGCCTTCTTTAGTATCGCATCGAGCGATGCCGCTGGTATGGGTATAAATTCATCGAAGAAAATCCCTACACCAGCAATTTTTCCTTGGTAATATTTATAAAAGTCGCTTTCCTTTACGCAGGAAAGCGACTTTGTTTTTTCCCATAGCTCATCAATATTAAATTTACAGATAGCTTTTGGTTGAATATAGCCACAAATCTTTTTGACAGGAGAGGATTCATAAATGAAGATTCTCTCAATATTCTTATTGAGAGGGAAGATCTTCCGCAACTCCACGAGTTTTTTCCCCGCTCTGATATAGGCGACATACTTTGGCTTTATTGAAAGTAGAATGTCCATGAGAACTCCATAAAATAGGTGTGCAGAATATCGCTATATTTTGCACACCTATTTTATTCCTTTTACTCAATCCGCGTCAAGAATCCTACGGCAATGAGGTCTTCTACGTGGGATTCGGGGGAGCAGGTGCGGATGACGCTGCCGTCCCACATGGCGGCCCGTTTGGCCGAGCCGCGCATCCATTCTTCAAGTGTTGGTTCAGGAATAAACTTCGTCTGCCAGAGAATTTCAGCGAGTTGCCGGAGGCTTTCGGCCTCCAGCACTTCACCATCTTGGGTTCGGAATTTCATGCCCCTCCTACAGAGTCGCCAGCACGGCGGCCCGGTTGCGGTAGAATCTCACCACGCTTTCGCTGATGCCGTCCCAGAGGCTTTCCTGAGCCGGAGCGGCTTCCTGCATCATGCCTCTAGTAAGGCGGTAGGCAGCCTGACCGCGGACGGGTTCAATCTGCATTCCGGTACGGCGCAGGCGGGTGATGGCAGCCCGTGCAGTATGGGGCAGCCAGCCGAAAGCATCGCATATGGAAGCCAGGGAGACAACTCCCTGGGCGGTAAACATTTCTGCCAGTCTGGCCTGAACGCCTCGCAGAGCAGGGTGATCAATGACCGGAGCAGGGGGCACAGGCGCGGTGTTCATGGCCTTGCAGGCGTCAATGAACTGACCGAGGAAGCGTACCCAGTTGGCGATTTTGCGGGCATTCACGGTGCCGGAATGCTGGCGGAACTCGATGGTGCCGTGGCGGCGGAACGCTTCCAGATTGACCTTGTAGTAGCGGCTGCCCATGATGCCGGCCATCTCGACGATGGATTCGGCCTGCATCATGCGAGGGAAAGAAATACGGGCCAGAGTGTTGCAGAAGGTGTTGGCACTGCCGCGGCGGCTCGGCGGCATGATGGCATCAATTTCCGCTTCGTGGTCGGCATAGCGGCGAAGGATGGTCTTGACGTCGGCGACAGAGAGGTCGGAAGCATCGAAGTGGACGTGGAAG
>JAXVQY010000143.1:0-3047 GCA_037303805.1 bacterium
ATTCCAAAAAACATGAAAATTCCCCTTGGCAAAGAATTTTCGGACTTCAGCAGACGATATTATGCCTTCCTATTCGACCAGCATATTCCCATTGACGGAACAGTCTTTGAAGATTTTCAATTTCCCCGCTCTCCGGCGGATATTCTCTCCGTCTCCCCAGAAAAAACTTTACTGTAGATAACGGAACACCATGATGCAACAACTCCTGCTCTCGAAAATTACGGAGTGTTGTAGGATTGATCCATGGTATCCCAGCCTCTTCGGCTCGACGTGCAAATACCCGTCGTACATAGGCGGGATCCAATCGACAAAGCCTCCCTCGAACCCGTATATTGCAAAGAGAATCACGCAGCTCCAGCAAACGTTTCAAAGAAGAAGACGGTAACGGAAGATCTCTTGCCCACTTTCCGCGTACATGCAAAAGACCGTTTGATTCATCAAAATCGCTTACATCATCCAAAGCCAATGCTTCTCCAAGTCGTAACGCCGCAAACCTAACCAGCAGGCATACAAAAAGAACCCTGGATCTTGAACACTGCTGAGCGGGAGAAACTGCCCCTTCATACCAGTGATAAAAAGCCTGAAGGTAGGTTTTCACCTGGCTTTCATCCAGGTACCCTGACTCCCGGGGAAAATTTTTCTTCGTAGTGTTCATATCATTGCTCTCCGGGTAAGACTGGTAAAATCATCTCGATTTTGCAGAAAAAAGGACCTTGTTGGCGGTTCCGTCAAATACGCGTATTCTGTAAACTTCAGTATCGCAGAAAATCCGTGCGGAAACAGGAACATGGCTTGCCCTAATGTCCGCAGCCTATTATAAGATCACCATCCGCGTACCCGCGGGATACGCGGAGCACTCTCCAGCAAAGAGAAAGCCGCCAAAAGTTAGAAAAATTTCCCGCCAACCGCAACAATACCGGATACATTATGAATATAGGCAATCATACTTTCAATGAATTCAAGGTAATGGCAGAACGATTCCATGGTTATGCCGCCCCCGGACTCCTGCTCGGAGGCTACATGGTAGCCCTGGCACAGCGTCATTTGCCTGAGGGGACGTTGTTTGAGGCCATCTCCGAAACCCGCAAATGCCTGCCTGACGCAGTACAGCTGCTTTCTCTCTGCAGCATGGGCAACAACTGGGTGAAAGTTCGTGATATCGGCCGCTATGCCGTTACCCTGTACGACAAATATACAGGCAGAGGGGTACCAGTAAGCATTGATATCAAAAAATTGGAAAAGTGAACAAACCGAAACCGAACTGCTTCGGGAAATTGAGGAAGCTGGTGATACCATCTGTCATGTGCAAGAAGTAACCGTGCACAGCAGTCTTCTCGGACATGCCCCCAGCGGTGCAGTAGCAATCTGCCCCGTGTGCGGAGAAGGCTATCCTGTAAAGGATGGACCAATCTGTCGAGGCTGTCAGGGAGAACTCTATTATACGAGTCAGTCCGACTCCCACCTCTCCCACTCCTTAAACTCAAATCCCGGCATTCGTGTCGTCCCCGCCGAAGAGGCTGTGGGCAAAGTACTTGCGCATGATATGACACGCATTGTTCCCGGAGAATTCAAAGGGTCGGCCTTTACGGCAGGGCAGACGGTAACTCCCGGGGATCTTTGTCGCCTCCAGCAGATAGGACGATTCGACGTGGCTGTACTTGACGAGGAAACGCCTACTGGGGAAGCGCCCATGTTTCCTGTGCATGAAAACGAGGTGGCAGAAACTTTCGCACGACGCATGGCAGGCCACGGAGTTCGCTATTCCCTTCCTCCACGAGAAGGAAAAATAGATTTTGTGGCCGAATGTTCCGGTCTGCTTTCTGTAGATGTAAAAAAGCTGGAACAGTTTAATCTTGTACCTGATGTCATGTGTGCCTCACGCCAAGATGCCACTCTGGTGCAGGAAGGTAAAAAAATCGCCGGCACACGCGCCATTCCTCTTTTTCTCGACCGTGTGCGTCTGGGACAGGCACTCTCCGTTCTTGGTGATGAACCGCTGTTCACTGTTACCCCTCTGCGGCGCGCCCGCATGGGAATACTTGTTACGGGTACGGAAGTTTTCAACGGACTCATTGAAGATAAGTTCATTCCCATCATGCGCGACAAGGCCAGGCAGTACGGCTGTGATGTCGTGTGTACTGCCATCGTGCCCGATGACAGACAAAAAATCGCGGCCGAAGTACAATCCATGAAAGACTCAGGCATCGACCTGCTGGTTACAACCGGCGGTATGTCTGTAGATCCCGGTGATGTGACAAGACCGGCACTGCTCGACGCCGGTCTGACGGATATGCTTTACGGTATGCCCGTGCTTCCCGGTGCCATGGCCATGGTCGGACGCATTCCCGTTCCCTCGGGAGATATCCAAGTCATAGGAGTGCCGGCCTGTGCTCTGTTTTTCAAAAATACCGTATTCGACCTGCTTCTTCCCCGTCTTCTGGCCGGCCGCCGCATTACCCGCGGAGAACTGGCCCGGCTGGGTGAAGGTGGCTACTGTATGACGTGCTCCGTATGTACTTACCCGAAGTGCGGATTCGGAAAGTAATATGACGGGACTCGTTCTGGCCGGAGGTCTGTCCTCCCGTTTCGGTACCGATAAATCCCGCGTCGTCATGCACGGCGACGCGGGAGATATGACAGACTTCAGCCTCGCCCTACTGTTCTCTCTCTCCAGCGTGGACAAGCTTGCCATTTCCTGTCGACCTGAACAGATGGAAAGCCTGAGAAGCAAAAATGTGCTGCTCATTCCTGACGAAGAATGCGGTCACCCCACTCCTTTACGAGGACTGATCGCTGCCCTTCGCCACCTCAACGCACCTGTTTTTGCCATTCCCTGTGACTTACCCCTCATGACTCCGGAGATTCTCAATCTGCTGGTATGTGCAAGAACACGCCGGCTGGCCGAGTCTTCCGGGGACATACCCCTTCTTCGCACGACCTTTATAAATCAAGACGGATTCATTGAGTCACTTATCGGCATCTATGAACCCGGCAGTCTCCCCTTCCTGGAACAGGCTCACGCCCAGAAAAGGTGGGGAATCTGGTCG
>JAXVQY010000144.1:0-10792 GCA_037303805.1 bacterium
AAGAACGATGGTGATGATGAGGGCGGTCATGGCAGGGCCGGGGTTGAAGGTTAATCTGCGTCATTTTAGCCGAATATGTCGGTTCCGGCAATGGGACGGGCACGGGCCGGACGCGGAAAAACATGTGTTTTACGGCAGAGGTTCCATGGAACAGTTGACCGTCAGTCCCTTGCGCTCGAGGCAGCGGCTGCCCCATGCGTACATGGATTCCAGCACGGGACGTATGCTCTGACCGAATTCGGTGAGCGAGTATTCCACGCGCGGAGGGATGACGGGAAAGATTTCTCTGTGCACAAGTCCGTCGCTTTCCAGTTCGCGCAGCTGCTGCGTCAGCATCTTGGGCGTGGCGGCAGGGACGGCCCGCCGCAGCTCCGAAAAACGCAGAGGGCCGGAAATGAGTTTCCACAGAATCAGCGTCTTGTATTTGCCTCCTATCATGGAGAGCGTTGCTTCCACGGGGCAGTGGAGCTCTTCTCCGGTCGACGGAGCCGATCCGGAACAGCAGCAGGCGTTCGAGTCGTTCATGACAGTATCCTTTTGGGTACTTGATATGAAAAAAGTACATTCTTGCTTATAAAATATTCATAGCTATAAAGGAAACATAAGTCAAACGCCGATATCCGGAAAGGGTAACGTCCCCCGTAAGGGAAAAGGAGAAAGGTCATGAAGAAAGTCATCTGCATCGAAGGCATGCGCTGCGGACACTGCACCTCCAACGTGGACAAGGCGCTGCGTGAAATTCCCGGCGTCAGCGACGTGAAGGTGGAACTCGACGCCAAGACGGCCACCGTCGAGGCCTCCGATGGCGTGACCGATGATGCGCTCAGAAAGGCTGTGGATGATCTCGGTTTTGATGTGACCGCCATCCGCTGAGGACGGCAGAAAAGCGCCGGTTCCCGTTCCGCTGAACCGGCAGGCCTGGTTTCTTCGGCAGGAATCGGGAAAGCCAGGCATCTTTTTTCAGAAAGAACGAGCTGTTCTTCGGTCTTCACTCCCGATTCCGTTCCGCGTCCCGCCGCCTGATCGAAAGAGGCGGCAGGACGCGCCTGTTTCCTTCCTCCGTTTTTCCGGGCGGTGTCATGCTTTGATCGACCCGCCGCAACATCCTGTGTCGACGGAGGGAGCATTCCAATATATGTCCGCGCCCGGTTCGTTTCCCGTGTTGTCGGGCGCGTTTTTCCGAGCGAGAAAGTCCTATGAAAGACAATCCCGAAATACTCAGGTTCCGTATAGACGGCATGGCATGCGGGGCCTGTTCCGCCCGTTCGCAGAAAGCACTCTGCAAGATGGAGCATGTGGACAGCGCAAGCGTGAGTCTGGCCGACGGCACGGCCCAGGTGCGCCCTGCCGAGGGCGCGCTGGACAACGGTCTGGATGCCTTCGTCCGGGAAGTGACGGAACGGGTGGACAGACTCGGCTTCAAGGCTTCCTATCTTCCTCCGGATATCGACGAGCACGATCTGTGGGAAAGTGAACAGAAAAAGACCGGACATGATCTTGCCGTGCGTCGGCGCCGTCTTGTCACCGAGTTCATTTTTGCCGTGCCGCTGGTCGTGGTGGCCATGGGCAGCCACTGGGGCCTGCCGCTGCCTTCATGGCTTTCCCCTCATGAAAGTCCTCTGATTTTTGCGCTGTTCCAGCTTCTTCTGACGCTGCCCATCGTCTGGTCGGGGCGTGATTTCTACCGGCACGGCATTCCTCTGCTGCTGCGCGGCGCTCCCAACATGGATTCTCTTGTGGCCATGGGCACGGGAGCGGCCCTTCTCTACAGTCTGTGGAGCACGCTGGAAATCGCCGCCGCCACTTCACCCGACCAGGTGCATCAGGCCGTCATGGGGCTGTACTATGAGTCCGCGGGCATGCTGATCGCGCTCATTTCTCTGGGCAAGTATCTGGAGGCTGTTTCCCGCACCAGAACCTCCGAAGCCATCCGCGGACTTATGGAGCTTACGCCGGAAGAGGTGGAGCGCATGCTGCCGGACGGCAGCGTGAAGGAAATTCCCGTGAGGGCCGTCATGCCCGGGGACCGGCTGCTCATCAAGCCCGGCTCGCGCATTCCCGTGGACGGTGTGGTTGCGGAAGGTTCCTCTTCGCTCGACATGTCGAGTCTGACGGGGGAATCCATGCCCGTGGACGTGACGGAAGGCGACGACGTCAATGCCGGGACGCTGAACCTGAGCGGCTCCTTCGTCATGGAGGCCCGCCGTGTGGGGTCGGATACGGCTCTTGCCCGCATCATCCATCTGGTGCGGGAGGCGCAGGGCTCCAAGGCTCCCATTGCCGGACTGGCCGACCGCATCAGTCTGTATTTCGTGCCTGCCGTCATGGCCGTGGCCACCATGGCCGGTCTGGCCTGGCTGTTTATCGGAGATCTGCCTTTCGGCGAAGCACTGCGCGTGTTCGTGGCCGTGCTGGTGGTGGCCTGTCCCTGTGCTCTCGGTCTGGCGACGCCCATGTCCATCATGGTGGCCACGGGGCGCGGGGCGCAGCTCGGCGTGCTCATGAAGAACGGCACGGCGCTGGAAGCCTCGGGGCATCTCGATACCGTCGTGTTCGACAAGACGGGCACGCTGACGGAAGGAAGTCCGCGGCTGGTCAGCCTGCATGCGGAAGGCATGGACGAGAATGAGGCCCTCAGGCTGGCGGCTTCCCTCGAGGCCACGTCCGAACATCCGCTGGCGCAGGCCGTGCTGGAAGAGGCGAAGAAGCGCGGCCTCGCCGTGCAGGGAGCGGAAGGCTTTCTGTCCGTAGGCGGTGCGGGCGTAACCGGTCGTGTCGACGGCCGGGATCTTCTGCTCGGCAACGAAGGCCTGCTGAATGAACACGGAATCATGCTTTCCGGAGAACAGAAAACGTTTGTGACTTCTCTTGCCGACGACGGACAGACGCCGCTTCTGCTGGCCTCGGACGGAAAACTTGCGGCCGTGATCGGTGTGGCCGATCCTCTGCGCGAGGAAACACCCGGCATCATCCGGGAACTTCGTGCCATGGGGTGCCGGGTCATGATGCTGAGCGGCGACAACGAGCGTACGGCGCGTGCCGTGGCGGCAAGGGCCGGCATTGACGATGTGGTGGCCGGAGTCCGTCCCGACGGCAAGGAGCAGGTCATTTCCCGGCTTCAGGCGGAAGGTCGCCGTGTGGGCATGGTGGGTGACGGCATCAACGATGCTCCGGCACTGGCCCGGGCCGATGTGGGCATGGCCATGGGATCCGGCATCGACGTGGCCATGGAAGCCGGGGATGTGGTGCTTCTGCGCGGACTGCCGGGCGTGAAGACGGCACTCGGTCTGGGGCGCGCCACGCTGGCGAACATACGCCTCAGCCTGTTCTGGGCCTTCGCCTACAACGTGCTGCTCGTGCCTGTGGCCGCAGGGGTGCTGCTTCTGTTCGGAGGACCGGCCATGTCTCCCATGCTGGCGGGCGCGGCCATGTCCCTTTCCTCCGTATCCGTGGTGCTCAACGCATTGCGTCTCAGAAAGTTTCGTTGAGCCGGAAAACTCCGTCCTATTCGTCTGAGGCGTCTTTCCTCCTGTTGGAAGTGACAGGGGAGCCTGTCCTGCTTCAGAACAGGAAGGTTTTACAACAGTAAAAAGAAATGCAGGGGCTCCGGAAGAACAAAAGTTCTTCGGGAGCCCCTGTTGCTTGTCTGTTTCTGCCGAAAAAAAGCCCGTCCGATTCCATCGGACGGGCTTTTGCATCGGTTTTGCAAGAATGCCTTACAGGACGGCGCCGCCGAGATCCCGACTCAGGCTGCGGGATGCCCGCAGGGAATGGGTCAGCGCGTGGGAGGCCTCTCCGGAGAATATTTCCTCCTTCGATGCCATGAGGGCGAGGGGCAGCACCTCGTCGGCGTCGCGCACGAAGTGTATGTCGAGAGATTTGAGTATCTCTTCGGGGACTTCCTTGAGATCCTTTTCGTTGTCGGCGGGCACGAGCACGGTTTTCATGCCCGAGCGGCTTGCGGCAAGCAGTTTTTCCCGCAGGCCGCCGATGGCAAGTACGCGGCCGCGCAGCGTGATTTCACCGGTCATGCACACGTCGTCGTGCACGGGAATGCCGAGCAGCGCGGAGGCTATGGCCGTGGCCAGCGTGATGCCGGCTGAAGGACCGTCCTTGGGCACGGCTCCTTCGGGGACATGCACATGGATGTCGATGTCCTTGTAGAAGTCGGGACGCAGGCCGAGCTGGCTGGAGCGGGAACGTATGTAGGAGAAGGCCGCCTGGGCGGACTCCTTCATGACGTCGCCGAGCTTGCCCGTGACCTGTATCTTGCCGTTGCCGGGCATGATCACGGTTTCGATGTACAGGATGTCGCCGCCCGCACCCGTGTAGGCAAGACCTGCCACCACGCCGACCTGCGGCTGATTTTCCTTTTCATCGTAGCGGTATTTCTTCACGCCGAGGAAGTCCTCGAGATCCTTGTCCGTAATGGTCACGCAGAGGTTCATGTCGTTCGCGTCCACGAGACGGATGGCCGTCTTGCGGCACAGCGCGGCGATCTGACGTTCCAGATTGCGCACGCCGGATTCCCGGGTGTAGGAGCGGATGATCTCAAGGAGGGCTTCGTCGGTAAGCTCCATGTTCTCGGGCTTGAGTCCGTGCAGCTTCCACTGACGGGGCAGCAGAAATTCCCGGGCGATATGCACCTTTTCTCCTTCGAGGTAGCTCGAAAGCTCCAGGACCTCCATGCGGTCGAGAAGCGGCGCGGGAATACTCTGCATGGAGTTGGCCGTGGTGATGAAGAACACCTGCGAGAGGTCGTAGTCCATGTCGAGATAATGGTCGTTGAACGCGCAGTTCTGTTCCGGATCCAGCACTTCGAGAAGGGCGGAGGCAGGGTCGCCGCGGAAGTCCACGGTCATCTTGTCGATTTCGTCGAGGCAGAAGAGCGGGTTGTTGGACTTCGCCCTCTTCAGGGCCATGATGATCTTGCCGGGCAGAGCGCCGATGTAGGTGCGGCGGTGACCGCGTATTTCGGCCTCGTCACGCACGCCGCCGAGGGAGATGCGCACGAATTCGCGTCCCGTGGCTTCGGCTATGGACTTGGCGAGCGAGGTCTTGCCCACGCCGGGAGGCCCGACAAGGCAGAGAATGGGGCCCTTGAGTCCGCCGGACAGCTTCTGTACCGCCAGGTATTCCAGAATACGGGTCTTGGCCTTTTCCAAGCCGTAGTGACCGCCGTCGAGAACCTCACGGGCTTTGGCAAGGTCGATGTCTATGTGCTTCAGCTCGTTCCACGGCAGGTCGATGATCCAGTCCACATAGTTTCTGGCCACGACGTATTCCGAGGAAGCGGGAGGCATCTGACGGAGCTTGCGTACTTCGCGCAGCGCACGCTCTCTGGCGTCTTCGGGCATGTTCTTGGCCTTGAGCTGCTCCTCGAGTTCAAGGATTTCGGCCTGGATGTCGTCGTGTCCGAGTTCCTTGTTGATGGCCTTGAGCTGCTCGGTAAGGTAGTACTCCTTCTGGTTCTGCTCCATCTGTGCCTTGACGCGGCTCTTGATGGTCTTGTCGATGCCGGAGGAGATGAGTTCTCCGCCGAGGTACTCATAGACCTGGCGCAGTCTCTGTCCCTGATCCAGCGTTTCCAGAATGGCCTGCTTGTGCAGGTAGTCCACCTTGAGGCAGGGCGCCACGGCGTCGGCCAGCGTGCCCGGATCTTCGATGAGGGCGAAGGCGGCCAGCTGTTCGGGCGTGATGCGGCGGTTCTGACGGCAGGCTTCGGAAAGAGATTCCTGCAGGGCTTCCACCACGGCGGGCAGTTCCTCGTCCTGCTCCAGCGTCTCTTCGACACGGACGGTTCTCAGACGGGGAAAGGCCCTGTCTCCGAAGGCGGAGCTGGCGTTCAGGGGCAGCCAGGAGGCGCGGTACAGGCCCTCGCACACCAGCTTGATGGTGCCGTCCTGCAGACGGTCGGCCCGCAGCACGCGACTGACCACGCCGATCCGGAACAGATCGTCGGGACCGGGGCGCTCGATGGCGGAGCTGGTCTGCGCGACCAGAAATATCTGTTTGTCGTATTCGGTAACGGCGCTGTTGATGGCGCTTACCGAAGCCGGACGTCCTACATGGAACGTCATTACGGCATGAGGGAACATCACTACTTCACGCAGAGTAATGATGGGCAATTCCAGCGTCGTCTGTTCAGCCATAGAAACCTCGATGTTCCCGTTACGGAATTGCGTTCCTGTCCGGCCGGAAGACCGGACAGGAACGCAACGCCTGGGGCCGGGGACGATCCCCGGGAAAGTTTTTTATTCCGTGATGACTCTGTCGGCGTGATGATTTCCTGCGTCCGGAGTCATCGGTGAAGCGTCCTGCGTCAACTGTCAGACGTTGTCGGAGGTGCGCTTCAGAACGGGTTTGTCCGTACCCTCGATGACGCCGCGGGTGATGACGCACTCGGTGACGTCCTTGAGAGTGGGAAGTTCATACATGATGTCGAGCATCACGTTTTCCAGCACGTTGCGCAGACCGCGGGCACCGGTCTTGTTTTCCAGGGCCTTTTCGGCCACGGCGCGCAGAGCTTCTTCTTCAAAGCGCAGGGTTACGCCGTCGAGCTCGAAGAGCTTCTGATACTGCTTGACCAGAGCGTTTTTCGGTTCGGTCATGATGCGCAGAAGATCGTTGACGTCAAGCTCTTCCACATGGGTGATGACCGGGATACGACCGATGAATTCGGGGATGAGTCCGAACTGCACCAGATCGGAGGGCAGAACCCTGTCGAGCAGCTCGCCGATGCGGTGCTCGGTCTTCTTTTCGATGTGGGCGCCGAAACCCATGCTGGTGCCGCGGGAGCGGGATTCCACCACCTTTTCCAGCCCGATGAACGCACCGCCCATGATGAACAGGATGTTCGAAGTATCCATGCGGATGAACTCCTGCTGCGGGTGCTTGCGTCCGCCCTTGGGCGGAATGTTGGCCACGGTGCCTTCGATGATTTTCAAAAGAGCCTGCTGCACGCCTTCACCGGACACGTCGCGGGTGATGGACGGGCCGTCGGCCTTGCGGGAAATCTTGTCGATTTCGTCGATATAGATAATGCCCTTGCAGGCGGCGTCAAGATCGTAGTCCGCGTTCTGAAGAAGCTGGACAAGGATGTTTTCCACGTCCTCGCCCACATAGCCGGCTTCGGTGAGCGTCGTGGCGTCGGCTATGGCGAAGGGAACCTTGAGAATTCGGGCCAGGGTACGCGCAAGCAGCGTCTTGCCGCTGCCGGAAGGTCCGAGCAGCAGAATGTTGCTCTTTTCCAGCTCCACGCCTTCGATGGCTCCGGCATGGAACACGCGCTTGTAGTGGTTGTGCACGGCCACGGACAGGATTTTTTTGGCGCGCTCCTGGCCGATGACGTAATCGTCGAGCCGGGCCTTGATTTCCTGAGGCGTGAGCAGATCGCCGGGGGCTTCGGTGTTCCGTCCCTCCGCCGCGTCTTCTTCCTTCATGATTTCCGCACACGCGGCCACGCAGGCATCGCAGATGCACACGTCGCCCTGCATGACGAAATGACGGGCCTCGGAGCTGCTCTTTCCGCAGAAGGAGCAGTGCATTTCTTTCTGTTCGTCGCTCATGCCTTGTTCCCCGCAGGTTCCGCCACATCGCGACGGGAGCTGAGAATGCGGTCGATCAGACCGAACTTGAGCGCTTCCTCGGCGGACATGAAGTTGTCGCGTTCGGTGGCGGCAGCTATGCGGGCCAGGGAATTGCCGGTGTTTTCAGCAAGAATGCGGTTCAGATTCTTCTTGAGGCGCAGGCCTTCGCGCACATGAATGTCCATGTCCGTAATCTGTCCCTGCACGCCGGCAGAGGGCTGATGGATCATGATGCGGCTGTTGGGCAGGCTGTAGCGCATGCCCTTGGCGCCGCCGGCAAGAAGAAAGGCGCCCATGCTGGCGGCCTGGCCTATGCACAGCGTGGCCACGGGAGGCGCGATGAACTGCATGGTGTCATAAATGGCCATGCCCGCAGTAACCGACCCTCCGGGGCTGTTGATGTACAGGCTTATTTCCTTTTCGGGATCCTGCGATTCCAGGAACAGAAGCTGGGCGCAGATGAGCGAGGCTGTGGCATCGTTGACCTCGTCGCACAGAAGCACGATGCGGTCTTTAAGGAGACGGGAGTAGATGTCGTACGAGCGTTCTCCGCGTCCGGTGGATTCGATAACAAAGGGGATAGTCACGTCTGGACTCCTTAAGAAAGGAATTCCCCAGCCTGAGGGGCCGGGGAATCTTTCCTTTTTCCTGATTCTTTATTCGGCCTTGGCGGCGGGAGCGACCTTCTGGGCCTTGTCGAACATGAGATTCATGGCCTTGCTGTTGAGCATGCGGTCCTGAATTTCGTTGACGGCGCCGTTCTGGTAAAGCGCTTCACGCAGCTTGTGGAAATCCTGTTTGTACTGGTGGGCCATCTGCATGATCTGCATGTCCACTTCCTGAGCGGTGACTTCGAGCTTCTCGCGGCGGGCAAGCGCGGTGAGAAACAGCTGCACGCGGGCGCGTTCTTCGCCCTGCTTGCGGTTTTCGGCAGCCATGTTCTTGATGCTTTCATCAATGGCGGTCTTGTCCAGACCCTGCTGTCCGAGATAGTCGCGGATTTCGTTTTCGTATTCTTCCTGCTGAGCCTTCACCACGGACTCGGGCAGGGGGAAGTCCTGACCTTCGAGAACGGAATTCATGAGCTTGCGTTCGGCTTCGCTGCGGGCGGCGGACAGCTTGTTGTGGCTGGCCTGATCGGCCAGCATCTTCTTCAGTGCGGCCAGATCCTGGAAGCCGAGCTTCTTGGCGTAGTCGTCATCGAGTTCGGGCAGAATTTCGCGGCTGATCTTGCTGAGCTTCACGCGCAGATCCACGGTCTTGCCGCGCAGGGTTTCGTCGACATGGTCTTCGGGGCAGACCATGGTGCCGGTACCTTCTTCACCGGCATGCAGGCCGCGGATGATCTTGTCGAGTTCGGAAAGTTCCTTGCCGTCCTGAGGTTCGGAAAGCTGGATGCTGTAGTTTTCCACCTTCATGCCGGGAACGGGCTTGCCGTCCACGTCGCCGTCGACGTCGATGGTGACGATGTCGCCGTTTTCAGGCAGACGGTTTTCCTTCACTTCTTCCAGCGTGGCGGTGCTCTTCAGGAGACGCTTGGTGAAGGCTTCCACTTCTTCTTCCGTGGCTTCGGAGGAATCCATTTCCACGGTGAGAGCGGAAAGGTCTTCGGGCAGCTTGATGCCGTCGGGCAGGGTTTCGAACGAGAAGGAGAAGGTGAGATCCTTGCCGCGGGTGATCTGTTCGCCTTCGAAGTCGAGGCGGGACAGGGGCTTGAGATCCTCTTCCTTCAGAATGTCGGCCACGCGGCGTTCCACCAGCGTTTCCGTGGCACGGGAAACAACTTCTCCGGCAAAGCGTTTTTCAATGACGGAGACGGGAGCCTTGCCCTTGCGGAAACCGGGCAGCGTGACGGAGGCGCCGACTTCGCGGGCAGCGGCGTTGAGCGCGGCGTTGACTTCCTCGGCGGGAACGGTCACGCTTATCTTGCGGGAAACGGGGGAAACGACTTCGATGCTGTGAGCCATATCGGTAAAACTCCTTATGAATAATCTGCCCGGCCTTGCAGAAGGACAGAGGAAATGGCGGATGGTGGTGCGAGAGGAGAGGCTTGAACTCTCAAGGATTGCTCCGCTGGATCCTAAATCCAGTGCGTATGCCAGTTTCGCCACTCTCGCACGAAAGAGCCATATACTGCAAGGCGATGAATTTAACACAGCTTTGCGCCGTAGGCAAGAGGAAGAGCGCCCGTCCGGGCCCTGCGGCGCGGCGTTTTTGCGCGTCGGAGAGGCGATGGGGAAGCCCTTCGGCGCAGCCCTGCGGAAGCTCTTTTCCGTGCGGGAGAGAGGGAGGTTTCAGCGGGCTCGAAGCGCGTGAGAAATCGCTGCCGTTCTGCGCCGGTGAGAGACCGGCGGCAGGGGTGTTTCTTTCGCGGCATCGGAGTCGCCGCGCTTCGGCTAAGTTGCGCGACGCGGCGGGACGGAGCGAAAGTCCGAAAGCGGGATGTAAGGAGAAGCGGAAAGAATCCTGCGCCTTCGGGAGCGCTCCGGCCTGCCGCGCCGGGACGCCTGTGAAGGAAAGGCCCTGCGCAGGGCAGGGCCTTTGTCTTCATGCGGCGTAAAGCTTGTCCTGCAGCCACTTCTTCATGGGAGGAGAGGGCATGAACACGCCCTTCAGCGTGCCGAATTCCTGACGGAAGTTGTTTTCGAGTTCCTTGGGAAGAGGGTACACCCAGAGGTCTTCCGTGGCTTCGGAGTTGCGCATGACAAGGCGCAGCGTCGGATGGTCGGTCCAGTTGTCGAGCACGAAGTAGTGGGCGAAGTCGTCCTTGGAACGCACCGGAGGATGCTCGGCTCTCCAGTCGTTGTTCCCCCATTCGAGGTAGAGGGTGACGGCGTCGGCGGGGTCAAGATTCCATTCTATGGGCAGGCTGCTGAAGGCCTTGAGCTGATCGGGGGTATTGTACTGCATGGTCAACTCCTTACGGGGAGAAAACTCGGATCGGCGGCGGAATCGCCCATCCGAAGCATTGTTGTTGAATACAGTATGAACATCATGCCTTCTCTTGTCAAGAATAATTCCTAATAAGAAGAAAATTAATTTTTAACTCTCATTTCAATTTATGAAAATAGTGATCTGATTCAATGGGTTGAGCAGAAAATGAAGGCAGAGCGTCGCGTGGAGTTATCGCGGGTTTTGCGCCTCCCTGACGGGAAAATTCCTGCGCTTTTTTGCAAAGCAGGCGGCTGCGGCGCAAAAAAAAG